>JANLQV010000108.1:0-4511 GCA_031368025.1 Sphingomonadales bacterium
CACGCGCTTTCCCATCACGCGCGCCGATCATGTTGAACGGCTGCGCCTGCTCTCCATAGCAGCAGAAAATTCCGCGCATTGAGGGGCTAGAATTCCCCAAACGATGCTGACATTGACGTTAAGGTAAATCGAGAGGACGACTCACATGGACTTCACGCTGAACGAACGCGAAACCTATTGGCGCGACCGCGTCCGGGATTTCATCAAGACCCACCTTGAGCCTGCAACCCCGACATTCGTGCAGCAGGCCAATGAAGGGGAGCGCTGGAAAGTCATCCCCATCATGGAAGAGATGAAGGCGAAGGCGAAGGCCGCCGGGATCTGGAATCTTTTCATGCCGCCCAGCTCGGGCTTTCCGCATGTCGACGATACCGTACACCTTGAAGGCCCCGGCCTGACCAACGTTGAATATTCGCTGTGCGCGGAAGAAATGGGCCGGCTCGGCTGGTCCTCCGAAGTATTCAACTGCTCCGCGCCGGATACGGGCAACATGGAAGTGTTCAACCGTTACGGCACGCGCGAGCAGAAGCTCCAGTGGATGGTTCCGCTTATGAACGGCGAAATGCGTTCGGCTTTCTTGATGACCGAGCCAGCCGTTGCCTCGTCCGATGCGACCAACATCGAAACACGTATGGTTCGCGAAGGCGATGAACTCGTCATCAATGGCACCAAGTGGTGGTCTTCGGGTGCCGGGGATCCGCGGTGCAAGGTTGCGATCGTCATGGGCAAAACCGACTTCGAAGCCAAGCGTCACCAGCAGCAATCGCAGGTGATCGTGCCACTTGACGCGCCGGGCGTGAACATCAAGCGCCATTTGCCCGTGTTCGGCTATGACGATGCCCCGCTTGGTCATATGGAAATCGAACTGAAAGACGTTCGGGTTCCGGTTGAAAACATTCTTCTTGGCGAAGGCCGTGGCTTCGAAATTGCTCAGGGGCGCCTTGGGCCGGGACGTATCCATCACTGCATGCGCACCATCGGTACGGCTGAAGTGGCACTTGAGAAAATGACCAAACGACTGCTGACCCGCACCGCTTTCGGACGAAAAATCGCCGAATTCTCGGTCTGGGAGGAACGCATTGCACGCGCCCGCATCGATATCGAAATGACGCGCCTTTTGTGTCTCAAGGCAGCCCAGATGATGGACACCGTGGGCAACAAGGCGGCTGCCTGTGAAATCGCGATGATCAAGGTGCAGGCTCCAAACATGGCACTCAAGATTATCGATGACGCAATTCAGGCGCACGGTGCTGGCGGTGTTTCGGAAGATTTCGGTCTCGCAAGTGCGTACGCGCACCAGCGTACGTTGCGTTTGGCTGACGGGCCCGATGAGGTCCATTCGCGCGCCATTGCCCGGCTCGAATTCGGCAAATACAGCGCCGTAACCGACAAGGGCATGTCGAGCGGGGATATCGGGATTTCACGATGAAGGCTGCGGTTCTCTTTCAGCCGGGAAATCCGCTCGAGATCGAGACGGTTTCGATCTCGAAGCCGGGCCCGCATGAAGTGTTGATCCGGACGGCGGCCTGCGGGCTGTGCCATTCGGACTTGCATTTCATCGAAGGCAGCTACCCCCACCCGCTCCCGGCCATTCCCGGCCATGAAGCGGCGGGGATCGTCGAGGCGATCGGAAGCGAGGTTCGCACAGTCAAGGTTGGAGATGCAGTCGTGACTTGCCTGTCCGCCTTTTGCGGGCATTGCGAATTCTGCGTTACCGGTCGGATGTCGCTCTGCCTCGGCGGCGACACGCGGCGAGCATCAACCGACGCTCCCCGCATCTCCCGGCCTGACGGATCAATCGTCAACCAGATGCTCAATCTTTCGGCTTTTGCCGAACAGATGCTGATCCACGAAAATGCCTGTGTGCGGATCAATCCGGAGATGCCGCTTGACCGGGCGGCCGTGATTGGTTGCGCCGTTACGACAGGTGCGGGCACCATCTTCAATGCCTGCAAGGTGACGCCCGGCGAAACGGTAGCCGTCATTGGTTGCGGCGGCGTTGGATTGGCGACGATCAACGCGGCAAAGATTGCAGGCGCCGGGCGCATCATCGCCGCCGATCCAGTTCCCGAGAAGCGGGCCTTGGCGCTAAAACTCGGCGCGACAGATGTTGTCGATGCTTCGGCGGACGGCGCCGCCGCGCAAATCATGGAGATGACCAATGGCGGCGTAGATCATGCGATCGAAGCGGTTGGACGGCCAGCCTCGGCCCAACTTGCGGTAAACGTCCTCCGACGTGGCGGAACGGCCACCATTCTTGGCATGATGCCCCTTTCGGAGAAGGTCGGGCTCAGCGCGATCGACCTTTTGTCAGGCAAAAAACTGCAAGGCGCGATCATGGGCGGCAATCGCTTCCCGGTTGATATACCCAGGCTCGTGGATTTCTACCTGCGCGGGTTGCTTGATCTCGATTCGATCGTCGCAGAGCGTATTCCGCTCTCGCAGATCAATGAGGGGTTCGAAAAGATGAAGGGCGGCGCCAGCGCGCGGTCGGTCATCGTTTTCGATCAATGAGGACGTGATGGACACGCCCCCCCTTGATGCACAAAAACTCTTCAGCGGCACAGTCACGCCGGAAGGCGCAGACCTGCTCGATGAAGCGAAGCTGACCGTCTGGATGGAAGCCAATGTTGAGGGCTTTCATGGACCGCTTCGGCAGGGCAAGTTCGCAGGCGGCCAATCGAACCCGACCTACCGCATCGATTCCCCGTCCGGCTCCTATGTGCTGCGCCGCAAACCCTATGGGGTGCTGCTGCCCTCTGCGCATGCCGTTGACCGAGAGTTTCGGGCGATTGCGGGGCTATATCCGACCGGTTTTCCCGTCGCGAAACCCTATGGTCTATGCACCGATGACAGCGTGGTGGGAACCTGGTTCTATATCATGGGAATGGTCGAGGGCCGGACGATCTGGGACGGCTCGATGCCTGATGCCAGTGGCCCAGAAGAGCGGCGTGCCACCTACGATGCGATGATCGACACACTGGCCGCGCTTCACGCTGTCGATGTCGAGAAAGCCGGTCTTTCAAGCTATGGCAAACCCGGCAATTATTTCGGTCGGCAGGTTGATCGCTGGACCAAGCAGTATCGTCTGTCTGAAACCGAAACCATGCCGGAAATGGAAAGGCTGATTGAATTCCTGCCCACAACCTTGCCTGAACAGACGCGGACCAGCGTGGTTCATGGCGATTACCGGATCGACAATATGATCTTTGCGGAAAATGAGCCAAAGGTGCTCTCGGTGCTTGATTGGGAATTGGGAACACTTGGCGATCCGCTTGCCGATTTCACCTATGTCGCCATGGCCTGGGTGACGGAAAATGGTGGGCGGTCGGGCGTGATGGATCTCGATCGCAAGGCGCTTGGCATCCCCGAACTTGACGAGGTGGTGGAACGCTATTGCGCGGCAACCGACCGCGATGGCGTGCCCGATCTGAACTGGTATTTCGCCTATAATTTCTTCCGGCTCGCCGGGATCATGCAAGGCATAAAGAAGCGCGTGATTGATGGCACCGCATCTTCGGCGCATGCCAGGGACATGTCACAACGGGTCAACCCGCTTGCCGAACGCGCCTGGAGCTTTGCCCAGGCCGCAGGCGCAAAATAGGCGCCAGAGCGGCGCATCTAAGGAGGAATCAATGTCTCTGTTCGACATGACCGGTCAGGTCGCAATCATCACGGGTTCGTCCCGCGGAATCGGCAAGGCAATTGCCGAAGAAATGGCCGAACACGGTGCAAAGGTCGTAATCTCGAGCCGGAAAGCCGATGCCTGTAATGCCGTCGCTGCGGAACTTAACATGAAGCATGGGGCCGGAACAGCCATTGCCGTCCCGGCCAACATCTCGTCGAAAAGCGATCTCCAGAATCTTGTCGATGAAACCCGGCGCGCCTTTGGCAAGGTGACGACGTTGATCTGCAACGCGGCTTCGAATCCCTATTATGGTCCATCGCTGGGCATTACGGACGACCAGTTTCGCAAGATCCTCGACAATAATATCATCTCCAACCATTGGCTGATATCGATGACCGCGCCAGAAATGCTCACGCGCGGCGAAGGGGCGATTGTCATCATTTCCTCGGTTGGCGGGCTCAAGGGATCCCCCATCATCGGCGCCTATTGCATATCCAAGGCTGCCGACATGCAGATGGCGCGCAACCTTGCCGTTGAGTTCGGGCCGCAGGGTGTGCGCGTCAATTGCATCGCGCCTGGCCTGATCCGCACCGATATGGCCCGCGCGCTGTGGGAGAATCCCGAAACACTGAAAGTTTCAACCGCATCTGCCTGTCTGAAGCGGATCGGCGAGCCGAGCGAGATTGCCGGGGCCGCGGTTTTCCTCGCCTCGCGCGCTGGGGCCTTTACAACCGGGCAGACCATCGTCTGCGATGGCGGCGCAACAATAAGTGGAGGTGCGTGATGGGTGCACTTGAAGGAAAAATCGCGATCATAACGGGTGCGGGTTCGGGCATTGGCCGGGCCAGCGCAAAGCGGTTCGCGGCGGAAGGTGCCAAGCTCG
>JANLQV010000167.1:0-6028 GCA_031368025.1 Sphingomonadales bacterium
AAGCCACGGCGCCGCTCTCCACAGCCGGTGTCGATACGATTTCACAAGAGAGGTAGTTTTCATGTCCACCCCGATTTCCGCCAACAAGGCCGAATTGCTTGCGATCGCAGACTCTGTCGCGCGCGAAAAGCTGATCGACAAGGCCATCGTGCTTGAAGCGATGGAAGATGCAATCCAGCGCGCCGCTCGCGCCCGCTATGGTGCCGAAAATGACATTCGCGCGAAGATCGATGCCACCAGCGGTGACATGCGCTTGTGGCGCGTCGTCGAAGTGGTCGAAGAGGTCGATGACTATTTCAAGCAAGTAAATCTGAAGGACGCCGAAAAGCTCCAGCCCGGCGCCACGATGGGCGATTTCATCGTCGATCCGCTGCCTCCGATCGAGTTCGGCCGTATCGCCGCGCAGGCCGCCAAGCAGGTCATCTTCCAGAAGGTCCGCGATGCCGAGCGCGAACGGCAATATGAAGAGTTCAAGGATCGCGCAGGCGAAATCATCACCGGCGTCGTCAAGCGTGTCGAGTTCGGCCATGTCGTCTTCGATCTTGGCCGGGCCGAAGGCGTCATCCGCCGCGACGCTCAGATCCCACGCGAAGTTGCCCGCGTCGGTGATCGCGTCCGCTCTCTGATTCTGCGCGTCATCCGCGAAAACCGAGGCCCGCAGATTTTCCTCAGCCGCGCGCATCCTGACTTCATGAAGAAGCTGTTCGCGCAGGAAGTTCCCGAAATTTATGACGGCGTGATCGAAATCAAGGCCGCGGCCCGCGATCCGGGCAGCCGCGCCAAAATCGGCGTGATCAGCCGAGACAGCTCGATCGATCCGGTCGGCGCCTGTGTTGGAATGAAGGGCAGCCGGGTTCAGGCGGTCGTGCAGGAAATGCAGGGCGAAAAGATCGACATTATCCCTTGGTCTGAAGATACCGCAACCTTCGTCGTCAACGCGCTCCAGCCTGCAACGGTGAGCCGCGTGGTGATCGATGAAGAAGAGAACCGGATCGAAGTGGTGGTGCCCGATGATCAGCTTTCGCTGGCAATCGGACGTCGTGGGCAGAATGTTCGTCTTGCCTCACAGCTCACGAATTCGGCCATCGACATCATGACCGAGACTGACGCAAGCGAGAAGCGGCAGCGCGAGTTCGTTGAAAATTCTGAGATGTTCCAGAAGGAACTCGACGTCGATGAAACGCTCGCTCAGTTGCTGGTCGCCGAAGGGTTCGGGGCGCTTGAAGAAGTCGCCTATGTCGCGCCGGAGGAATTTGCCGGGATTGAAGGCTTTGATGAAGGACTGGCCGCCGAGCTTCAGAGCCGTGCGCAGGAAGCACTGGAACGCCGCGAAGAAGCCAACCGCGTCACACGTCGCGAAATGGGCGTGGAGGATGCGATTGCCGAAATGCCGCATCTGAACGAAGCCATGCTCGTCACGCTGGGCAAGGCCGGGATCAAGACGCTCGACGACCTCGCCGATCTGGCAACCGATGAGTTGATCCAGAAGAAGCGCGTCGATCCGCGTCGCAAGTCCACCGCGCCAGAGCCCAAGGGCGGCGTCCTTTCGGATTACAATTTGTCCGAAGAACAGGGCAACGAGATCATCATGGCCGCCCGCGCCCATTGGTTCGAAGAAGAGGGAGACGCGGATGCGGTCACCCCGGCATGAGCCCGCTGAGGATCCCGAACGCCGCTGCATAATCAGCGGTGATCGAGCGCCAAAGGGTGGGCTTATACGGCTCGCTCTTGGCCCCGATGGCGGAGTGGCGCCCGATGTCCGGGCACGGGCACCGGGGCGCGGAGCATGGATCGGGGTTGACCGCGCGGCGTTCGAAATCGCCGTTGCCAAGGGCAAGCTCAAGGGCGCGTTGATCCGCGCCTTCAAGACCAGCGACGTCATTGTGCCGAACGATCTGGCTGCCCGAACCGAGGCTGCGCTCGAACGGGCCGCATTGGATAGGCTGGGGCTTGAGGCCCGCTCGGGCGCGCTCCTGACTGGTTCGGATCGCATTTCGGAAGCTGCCCGCAAAGGGCAGGTTTTGCTATTGCTTCATGCCAGCGATGCAGGAGAAGACGGCAACCGTAAACTCGACCAGGCATGGCGCGTTGGTTCGGACGCGGAAGGCTCTGCGCAGACGGGCTTGGTTCTGGGCATCGATCGCACTATATTGTCCCAAGCGTTGGGGCGGGAAAATGTGGTTCATATCGCCGTGACAGATCGGGCGGCTGCCGCCCGGGTGAGCACTGCGTTGGGCCGTTGGCAGAGATTTATCGGACGTGACTTAGGCACTTTGCCTTGCGAAACGGTTTCGCAAGGTTCATCGGGCTGCGGCGCGGATCAGGATTGAAGGGTAGTTGGGTTACTAAATGAGCGAAACCGAAAAACCGAAGCTGGGCATGCGCGCACCGCTGGGAATCAAGCGGACGGTCGAGACTGGCCAAGTGAAGCAAAGCTTCAGCCACGGGCGGCAGAATACTGTCGTCGTCGAGGTCAAGCGGCGGCGCTTCCTGGGCAAGCCGGGCGAAGCTGAAGCTGCGCCTGTAATAGAAGCGAAGGTTGAAGCGGCAGCAGCACCGCCGCCGCCTCCCGCTCCGGCCCCTGCGCCTAAGGCTCCTGCGGGGCCGCAGCTTTCGCGCCAGGAAATCCAGACGCAGCTCCTGCGTGAGGCTGAAGAAGCCCGCATGGCCGCGCTTCAGGGCGCGCGTCTCCGTGAGGATCAGGCCAAGCAGGCTACAACCGGCGAAGAAAAACGCCGGGCCGAAGAAAACCGCAAGTCCGAAGAAGCCGCCGTTGAGACCGCACGTCTTGCGATTGAGGAAGAGGCCCGTCAGGCCGCTCTTGCCGCAGAACGCGAAGCCAATGCACCTGTTCCCACAGAAGCAGCACCGGCTGCCGCCGAAGAGGATGATCGTCCGCGCCGCCATGGCAGTGCTGTTCCACCGCGTCGCGAGCCGGAACGTCCCTCACGCGGGCGTGGTGGCGATGATCGCCGCCAGTCCGGCAAGCTGACCGTCAGCCGCGCGCTCGACGATGGCGAAGGTGCCCGCGCCCGTTCGCTCGCTGCCTTGAAGCGGGCCCGCGAAAAGGAAAAGCGCAGCCACATGCAGGGCGGTCCTTCCGCCAAGCAATTCCGCGATGTGAGCGTTCCCGAATCGATTACCGTCCAGGAACTCGCAAACCGCATGGCGGAACGCGGTGCCGACCTTGTGAAGGCGTTGTTCAAGATGGGCATGCCTGTCACCCTGACGCAGACAATCGACCAGGATACGGCCGAACTGCTGGTGACCGAGTTCGGCCACAATATTACCCGCGTCTCCGATGCCGATATCGATATCGCGCATGATGAGGATGTCGATGCGACCGAGACGCTTCAGACCCGCCCGCCGGTCGTGGCGATCATGGGACATGTCGATCATGGCAAAACCTCGCTGCTCGACGCGCTGCGCGGCACCGATGTGGTGGCGGGTGAGGCCGGTGGTATCACCCAGCACATCGGTGCCTATCAGCTGACGATGAAGGACCAGTCGAAGATTACCTTCCTCGACACGCCGGGCCATGAAGCCTTCACCGAAATGCGCGCGCGCGGCGCGAACGTGACGGATGTGGTCGTGATCGTCGTCGCCGCCGATGACGGCCCCAAGCCGCAGACGGTCGAAGCGATCAATCATGTGAAGGCCGCGGGCGTTCCGATGATCATCGCAATCACCAAGATCGACAAGCATGAGGCCGATGCACAAAAGGTGCGTGAGCAGCTGCTGCAATATGAGGTGATTGTCGAATCGCTGTCGGGCGACGTGCAGGAAGTCGAAGTTTCGGCGAAGGCCAAAACGGGTCTCGATGCGCTGATCGAGAAGATCCAGCTTCAGGCTGAACTCTCCGATCTGCGCGCCAACCCCGATCGTTCGGCCGAAGGCAAGGTGATCGAAGCCAAGCTCGACAAGGGCCGCGGCCCGGTTGCCACCGTCCTCGTCCAGCGCGGCACGCTCAAGATCGGCGATATTTTCGTGGTCGGTGCCGAAAGCGGCCGCGTTCGCGCGATGGTCAATGACAAGGGTCAGCAGATCACCGAAGCGGGACCATCGCTTCCGGTTGAAGTGCTCGGCCTGAGCGGCGTTCCGTCCGCCGGTGACACACTCTCAGTGGTGGACAGCGAAGCGCGCGCGCGCGAAGTCGCAACCTACCGTGCTGGCGAAGCCACGAAGAAGCGCACCGGCACCGGCCCGGCGAGCCTTGAATCGATGTTCTCTGCGCTCAAGGAAAAGCAGGTTCAGGAATATCCTCTGGTCATCAAGGGCGATGTGCAGGGGACGGTCGAAGCCATTGTCGGCAGCCTTGCCAAGATTCCCAATCAGGACATCCGGGCGCGCGTGCTGCATGCTGGCGTTGGCGGCATTACCGAAAGCGATGTGACCCTGGCCCGGGCCTCCGGCGCCCCGATCATCGGCTTCAATGTCCGCGCCAATGCCAAGGCCCGCGAAATTGCCGAAAGGGCGGGGGTCGCGCTCAAATATTATGACGTGATCTACGACCTGCTCGACGATATTCGCGCCGGAATGGCGGGGCAGCTTGGCCCCGAATATTTCGAAACAGTCGTTGGCCGTGCCGAAATCCGCGAAGTCTTCCCGGCCGGCAAGCATGGCAAGGCGGCGGGTCTGCTCGTTACCGAAGGCTTTATCAAAAAGGCGCTTCGTGCCCGCGTCACCCGCGACGATGTTATCATCTATACCGGCTCGATTGCGTCGCTGCGGCGGTTCAAGGACGACGTGCCCGAAGTGCGCGCCGGTCTTGAATGCGGCATCACGCTGGAGGCGACAACGGACATCAAGGCGGGAGACTTCCTCGAAACCTTCGAAGTCGAGGAGCGCGAACGGACGCTGTGAGTTCGCAAGCCACCGAAACCCGCTCCGTCCGCCTGTTGCGCGTGGGAGAGCAGGTGCGCCACGTCCTGTCCGAAATCCTCGCGCGCGGTGAAGTGCATGACGATGTGCTGACCAAGCATCCGGTCTCGATCACCGAAGTCCGCATGTCGCCCGATCTGCGGCATGCGACGGTGTTCGTGAAGCCGTTGCTTGGGCAAAATGAAGAGGCGGTGATCAAGGCACTGCGCACCAACACCGCCTATCTCCAGCGTGAAGTGGCGGCACGAGTGCAGCAGAAATATGCCGCAAAGCTCAAATTTCTTGCCGATGAGAGCTTCGACGAAGGCACCCATATCGACACGCTCCTGCGCGCGCCCAAGGTCGCTCAGGATCTCGGCGAGATCGAGCAGACGCGTGACTGATTTCTATCAGTTGTTGCGGGAAGATACGCTCCAGCTTGTCCCGATGACCGAAGCCCATCGCGAGCCGTTAAGGGCGGCCTGCGCTGAGGATCAAGAGCTCTGGGCGATCTATCCATTCTCCTATGCCGACGAGCATTTCGATCCAAGCTTCGATGGCATGATCGGTGCCGGCCCACGCCGTCAGCCCTATGCGATCTTCGATGACGAGACCGTGGTGGGCATGACTGCCTGGATCGACCACAATCCGGTCTTGCAGTCAGTCGAGATCGGCAACACCTATATCGTGCCCCGGCTGCGCGGTTCAGGCTTCAACGACCGCATCAAAAAGCTGATGATCGATCATGCAGTTGCTTCGGGGATACGTCGGATCGTGTTCAAGGTCGACGAACGCAATGTGCGTTCTCAGGGCGCCGTCCTGAAGCTGGGCGCGGTGAAGGAAGGCGTGTTGCGCGCCGAACGGATCACCTGGACGGGGCATGTCCGCGATACAGCCGTCTTCTCGATCCTCGCCGGGGAATGGGCCGCGCGCGCCTGAGTGATGCTCCTGTCATGGGCAGGGTTCAGGTCCACACATGGTTAAATTGTTGCACTGCACAAAAAATGCTTGCAATTCGCGAATCAGATGCTTATTGTGCAGTGCAACATAAGACTGATGGAGTCCAAACGTGGCAACTGTTCCCGCCGACAAGGCACCCAAGACTGAAACCAATACCCCCGCCGAAGCAATCGTTCCGGCACCCGTGATCGAAGCCAAGCCGGTTGTC
>JANLQV010000169.1:0-4843 GCA_031368025.1 Sphingomonadales bacterium
TCACGCCCAATGATTTGTCGCATGAAGCCTTCCCTTTCGGCACATCGCAAGAGATTGAGCTTGGCTATGCAATTGTCCGTGCGTCACGGATCACTTATGTTGGTGAACTGGGTTGGGAGCTTTATATTCCGACCGAGTTCATGACCGGGGTCTACGACGAGATTGTCGCTGCCGGTGACGCTTTTGGGCTTAAACATTGCGGCTATCACGCGCTCAACGCGCTGCGCATGGAGAAGGGCTATCGCCACTGGGGCCATGACATCACGGATGAGGATACGCCGCTTGAGGCAGGCCTCGGCTTCGCCGTGCGGATGGATAAAACTGGGGGCTTTGTCGGGCGCGAGGCTTTGCTCCGGCAGAAGGAAGAAGGGCTCAAACAAAAGCTCGTCCAGTTCCTGCTCAAATCGCCCGAGCCGATGCTCTATCATAACGAGCCGATCTGGCAGGGCGATCGCATCGCCGGTTACATCCGCTCCGGCATGTATGCGCACACCCTCGGTGCGTCATGTGGCCTTGGCTATGTGACGGCATCGGATGGCGGCGTGGTCGGCCCAATTGACGCCGACGGGTTTGAAATCGAAATCGCAGGCGTGCGCTATCCCGCGACAGCCTCATTGAAAGCAATGTATGACCCTACCAACGCACGGATCAAAATCTGATGGCTGAAACCCAAACCGAATTGATGAACCGTCTCGCCGCGAATACGCGGGTCGGCTACAGTTTTGATCAGGAATTCTATGCCAGCGAAGCCGTGTTCAAGGCCGACATGGATCAAATCATCAGCAGAAAATGGCTGCTCGCGGGACATGTATCGCGCATCCCCAACAAGGGCGATTATTTCCTGTTCCGCGTCGGCGCCGAACAGATCATCGTTATCCGCGAGAATGAAGACAGTGTCCGCGCCTTTTTCAACGTGTGCCGTCATCGTGGTTCGACCATCTGTCAGGCCGAAAGCGGCAACGCGCCACGCCTTGTCTGCCCTTATCACGCCTGGACCTTCGGGCTGGATGGTCGGCTGATCTCGGCACGCCTCATGCCCGAGGATTTCGATAAGGCGGAAAACAGCCTTTTTGCCTGCCACATCCGGGTGTTCCACGGGTTGATCTTCATCAATATGAGCGAGGATGAACCGGTTGATTTCGACGCTACCTTTGGCGACATGGGACCGATCCTCGATTATCACGGAATCGCCGACGCCCGTATCGCGCATGCAGGGAGCTATCCGACCACTGCCAACTGGAAGCTGGTCGTCGAGAATTTTTTCGAATGCTATCACTGTGTGCCGTCGCATCCCGAGTTTTGCTCGATGCATGCGGCAGATTCGCTTGTTGCCGTGGGTGCCGGGCCAAGTTCCGGGCCTGCTGATGCGATCGCTGCCTACACACCAAAAGTGCAAGCATGGGAAGAAAACGCCGGCGCGCTTGGCCGCCCCATCGGCACGATCGATGAGCCGCCGGAAAGCAGCCATCTTCGGCTGCTGATGCAGCGCATGAATAAGGACGGCTGGGCCGCCGAAACGCAAGATGGCACCGCGCCGGCGCCGCTGATGGGCAAGCGGACAAAGGCCGATGGCGGGCGGATGCATTTGAGCTTCAGTCCGTTCAGCCAGATTGTCGCCGATGATCATTTTGTCATCCTGTTCCAGTTCACCCCGCGATCGGCTTTGGAGTCTGATGTCGAGATGATCTGGCTGGTCAATGGCCGCGCTAGTGAGGCTGAGGTTGATATCGACAAGATGATCTGGGGCTATCATGCCACAACGTCGCAGGACAAAATTATCACCGAGAATAATCAGGCCGGGATCATGTCCAGTCGTTATCGACCGGGACGCTATTCGGATCAGGAAGGCAGCGTGATCAAGTTCCAGAAATGGTATCTCAACCAGTTTGGGCTGGAGCGCGCCGATTGAGTTTGCCCACCGTCATGCGTGCCGTTGTGCTGACCGGCAATGGCGGGTTCGACAAGCTTGAATATCGGGATGATGTGCCGGTGCCGACGCTGGGGCCGGATGACGTGCTGATCCGGATTGGCGCGGCGGGTGTAAATAATACCGACATCAACACCCGCACCGCCTGGTATTCCAAATCCGTCTCCAGCGCCACGCAAGCAGGTGGGGAAGGGGGCTTTGCCGAAGCCAAAACAGAGGATTCCGGATGGACTGGCGCGGTTCCGCAGTTCCCGCGCATTCAGGGCGCAGACGCATGTGGGCGGATCGTCGCGGTCGGGGAGGGCGTTGATCCAGCTCGAATTGGGGAACGCGTGCTGGTTGAGCCTGTGTTTCGTGGCGTCGAACGCTTTGAC
Organism: Sphingomonadales bacterium; assembly: GCA_031368025.1. GTDB lineage: Bacteria > Pseudomonadota > Alphaproteobacteria > Sphingomonadales > Sphingomonadaceae > Aquisediminimonas. The sequence continues at coordinate 2,302 of JANLQV010000169.1, forward strand.
GCGATCTATTTCGGATCGGAAGTGGATGGCGCCTTCGCCGAATACGCGCGCGCGCCCTCGGCACATGCCCACCGGATTGAATCGGGCTTGAGTGACGTTGAGCTGGCCAGCTTCCCGTGCGCTTATTCGGCCGCCGAGAACATGCTGACTAGGATCGCACCGGCGGACGGCGAGCGCGTGTTGATCACTGGCGCATCCGGCGGGGTCGGTTCGGCAGCGGTGCAACTCGCCAAACGCCGAGGCGCGGCTGTGACGGCCGTGGCGAGCGCCGGAAAGAGTGACGCCGTAAAAGCGCTGGGTGCAGACATGGTTGTCGCACGCGACGCAGATTTGATCGACATGTTCGGTCGTGATCATTTCGATGCGGCGGTCGATATTGTCGGCGGCGCGCAATTCGTAAATATACTCGATTGTCTGAAACGGGGCGGCCGTTACGGAGTTGCCGGGGCGATCTCGGGCCCGATTGTCAATCTCGATCTGCGGACGCTGTATCTCAAGGACTTGCGCCTGATCGGTTGCACCATATTGGAGCGCGAGGTTTTCACCAACCTCATCCGCTATATCGAGAATGGCGAGATCAAACCGCTCATCGCGGGCACCTATCCGCTGTCCGAGATTGTGGTGGCCCAACAGTCGTTCCTTGCCAAGCGGCATGTCGGGAAAATTGTTCTGGTTCCCTAATCGATCGTCTCGACCAGTTCTGCAATCCGCCCGACCATTTCGTCGATATGCGCCTTTTCGAGGATGAGCGGCGGCGAGAGGGCGATGATGTCAGCGGTCGCCCGGACGAGCAGCCCATTGTCAAAACACTTGTGAAATAGTTCGGTCGCGCGCTTGGTTGGAGCGCCGGCGCGCGGTTCAAGTTCGATTCCGGCAACGATGCCGAGGTTGCGGATGTCTATCACATGGCGCTTGCCCTTGAGGCTATGCACCGCATCTTCCCAATATTTGTTCAACTCTGCTGCGCGTTCGAAAAGGCGTTCTTCCTTGTAGAGGTCAAGCGTCGCGATTCCGGCAGCGGCGGCAAGCGGATGGCCGGAATAGGTGTAGCCGTGGAACAATTCTATTCCGTCTGGCCCGCCCTCGACCACAGTGTCGTGAATCGTCCGGCTCACCGCGACCGCACCCATCGGCACAGCGGCATTGGTGAGACCCTTGGCCATCGTGATGATGTCCGGCGTGACACCCAGCGTCTCCGCCGCTGTCGCTCCGCCAATGCGGCCAAAGGCGGTGATGACCTCATCGAAGATCAACACGATACCGTGCTTGGTGCAAATCGCGCGCAGCTTTTCCAGATAGCCGATAGGCGGAACAAGAACCCCGGTCGATCCCGCCATCGGCTCGACAATGACGGCCGCAATCGTTTCGGCACCGTGCAGTGCGACAATCCGTTCCAGATCATCAGCAAGATGTGCGCCCCATTGGGGTCGCCCTCGCGTGAACGCGTTATGTTCGATGTTATGTGTGTGCCCAAGATGATCAACACCTGTCAGCAAAGTCCCGAATTGGCGCCGGTTGTTGACGATGCCGCCAACCGAGATGCCGCCAAAGCCGACACCGTGATAGCCGCGCTCGCGCCCAATAAGGCGGGTTCGCGTTCCTTCGCCGCGTGCACGCTGGTAGGCGATTGCAATCTTGAGCGCGGTATCGACAGATTCAGAACCGGAATTGGTAAAGAATATCCGGTCAACCCCGTCCGGCATCAGCGCTGCGAGGCGAGACGCCAGTTCGAAGGCCAGCGGATGCCCAAGCTGGAAGATCGGTGCGAAATCCAATTCTCCAGCCGTTTTGCGGATCGCCTCGACAATCGACGCACGACAATGCCCTGCATTGACGCACCAAAGCCCAGCGGTGCCATCAAGGATCTGCCGCCCATCGCTGCTGGTATAGTGCATGCCCTTTGCGCTGCTCAGCAGTCGCGGCATCGCTTTGAACGCGCGATTTGACGTGAAGGGCATCCAGAATGCGGCAAGCGGATCGTTTTCAAGTTTCACGGCGCGGCTCCAAAAAGAAATGTGAATAGCAGGGCTATGCGACATTCATGCAGTAATTTTGACTGAAAAGATTGTCACCACCGGAAAAATTCTATCCTTCAGTTTAATGTTAACAAACGTCGGGGGCTAATTCGCGATTCCTTCAGCCGGCACCAGACGCTCTGATGAGCTGGTGTCAGCCGATGAGCCTGCGTTTTCGACCCACCCTTGTGAACCTTGACCAGGATAGATGAGTGATTCTCCGAACCACGGGTAGTCCGACAATCTGAAACAGGCTTTGAGCCAGTCAATCGTGTTACGAACTGGTTGGTGTGTTCCACTTGAGCGGCTGAAGGATAACCAAAGGTCGGACTTCAGGCCAAGATCAAGGTCAATCGGCTGAACGCTCTGCGAATCTGTGCACAGGTAGGTGGGCAAGGCTCCGATGCCAAGGCCTGACGCCACTGCCTGACCAAGCGCGCCACTTGTGTTCGTTTTTATTACGATCAAGCGTCTCGCGGCATCTTCCCCGACCAGATTGTGCAAGGCGCTGAAATCAAGCCCATATG
>JANLQV010000176.1:0-7468 GCA_031368025.1 Sphingomonadales bacterium
TCGCATCCCGTAAATCCTGCCGGTTTCACGATCCATTCGGCGATCCATATGGCGCGCGAGGATGCGCATGCCGTGATGCATCTCCACACGCCTGCAGGGCAAGCGGTCAGTGCGATGGCCGAAGGGCTGTTGCCGCACACCCAGACAGCGATGATCGCGCGGCACAACGTCGCCTATCACGAATATGAAGGCATCGCGACCGACCTTGAGGAGCGCGAGCGGCTGGTCGAGGATCTGGGTGAGAAACATGCGATGATCCTGCGTAATCATGGCACGCTGGCTGTGGGCGGCACGGTGCCGATTGCTTCCTGCGCCTCTATTTTCTCGAACGCGCCTGCGATGCGCAAGTGAAGATGCTCTCCGCTGGCCGTGAAAATCTTTGCAACCCGCCTCAGGGCACGCCGGAAAAGGTTGAGACGCAATCGACCGGTGCCGGGATGGCGGTCGTATCGCAGAGGCTAGCTTGGCCGGCCCTGCTCAGAAAGCTCGACAGGACCGATCCCTCATTCCGCGATTAGGAAGCCACTAAAGCGGGCTTTCGCCAATTGCGCTGGCATTGCCGCGTTCGGGATATTTTGGGGTGCAGGTGCTGTAATAGGACGCGACCTGTTCCATGTCCTTGGCATAATCGCCGGTCGGCCATATCGCCGGCCCAAGCGCGACAACTTTGCGCCGATAGTCCATCATCCCGCAAACCAGCGGCACTTTCGCGCCCATCGCGATATGATAAAAGCCGGTCCGCCACTGCCGAACCTTGCCGCGGGTTCCTTCGGGTGCAATCGTGAGCATGAATTCGGCGCGCTTGGAGAATTCGGCGACCATCATATCAACATAATTACCCGATTTGCCGCGATCGACCGGGATTCCGCCCATTTCGTGCATCATCCGCCTGAACGGCCAGCGAAAGAGCGATGTCTTGCCCATAAAGGAAAGATTGAGATTCAGACCCTCTGCCGCGCCGATAAAATATATGAAATCCCAGTTGCTCGTATGCGGCGCAGCAATCACGACGAATTTGCGGGGCTCGATCGCCTTGCCCTCAACGGCCCAACCCTGATGCTTGAACCATTTGTCAATTGCCGCAGTCAGCAGCCGTGCCGCCCAACCCTTGCGCTCCATCGTGTTCCTCTCTGCTTCAAGGAACAGCATAGCCAAGACGGTGCGAGTGGCAACCGCACGCAACAATTTCCTGGATGGGGTAAGCGGAGTCGGGAAATACGTCCCGAAGCTCAGCTATAGTCTCTTGAGGGATTCCTCGACCTGCTTGACCTGGTCGGGAGATATGTCTGCGCCAGTTGCGTCAGTTACCGTTGACGCATTGCCATCGCCCGCTTCCGGTGCAACGCCGACATAGTCGACCGCCATCCAGCAGATCCCGGCTGCCCAGAGCAGCGCCATCCAGCGGCTCTTGAATATCCAGGAATAGCGGAAAAAAGGGAGCATGACGGCTATATTACACCGCGAGTGTTAACGAACCTTACCCGTCAACGCCCCCATCCAGAGCCGCGACTATCGGCAGCTGCGCTTGCGGGCGACTTCCCGACCGATCAGCGCACCTGCTGCGGCGCCAAGGATTGTTCCAGTCGCACGTTCACCACGCGTATCGATCGCACGGCCAACCAAAGCGCCACCTGCGGCACCCACGAGAAGGCCCACCGTGCCGTCGGACCTGCGACAATAAGTGCGCCCGTCCCGGCCCCGCCATTCGCTGTACTGGTAATTTTTGGCAGCGGCGGGTGCGGCGGGCAAAATCAGGGCAGGCGCCATGATTGCGGCCATAGCGGATATTGTAAGGAGCTTGCGCATTGTCTGTATTCCCATCTTGTTGTTCTGACTGGTCTATCATGACCATCCGAAGATGAACCTCGGCATAACCCGGTGAATCCGTTCATCGTGCTCACCCCGCGTCCTGCCTTCAAACCCGGGTCAGCGCCAGCGCAGATTGTCACGCGTGAGATCGGCGACCGATTTTGCGCCCATCAGGCGCATGCCGCGCTCAATCTCTGCCCGGAGCAGGCTGACGGCTCGGGCAACGCCCGGCTGCCCGGCTGCGGCCAGGGCATAAAGATACAAGCGCCCGCCCGAACACGCCTTGGCGCCAACGCTGAGCGCCTTGAGCACATGGGTTCCCCGCATGATGCCGCCGTCACAGATCACGTCGATCTTGTCGCCAACGGCGTCGACGATCTCGGCCAGTTGGTCAAACGGCGCGCGGCTGCCATCGAGCTGGCGACCACCATGGTTCGAAACCATGATCGCAGTCGCACCGATATCGACGGCCTTGCGCGCGTCCCCGACCGACATCACGCCCTTGAGGCAAAATTCACCGCCCCAGTCGGCGCGAATCTTTTCGACCATTTTCCAATCCATCGACCGATCAAGCACCGTATCGAAATAATTTCCGATCGAGATCGGCTCACGCGTGCCTTCCGAATAATGATCCTTGAGGTTGGACAGTTCAAATTGCGTTCGGAAGAAATAGTTGAAGGCCCAGCCCGGGTGGAGCGCAAAACTCATAACGCTTGCCGGGGTCAGGCGGACGGGCGACGTAAAACCGGTGCGCAGGTCGCGCTCACGCCGGCCAGCGACAATGGTGTCGACAGTCAGTGTCAGGGCGTCGAAGCGTGCTGCCTTGCACCGTTCGATCAGGGCTGCATTCAGCCCCTTGTCCTTGTGCACGTAAAGCTGGAACATCTTGGGTGCGCTCACCGTCCGCGCAATCTCTTCAATGCTGATCGTCGCAAGCGACGAAATGCCGAAGAAAGTTCCATTCGCCTGTGCAACCGCACCGACCGCAGCTTCGCCGTCGCGGTGGAACATCCGCTGGAGCGCGGTTGGAGAGAGAAAGAGCGGCATTTCAAGCTTGCGGCCCATAACCGTCACCGAAGTGTCGATTTCCTCAACACCGGCCAAAACATTGGGAACAAGATCGCACGCATCATAGGCGTCGCGGTTGCGCCTCCGCGTCACCTCATCATCTGCGGCGCCGTCAATATACTGAAACACCGGCCCGGGCAGCTTTCGCCGGGCCAGTGTCCTGAAATCATCGATATTGTGGCAATCGGACAGGCGCATCGGTTTCCCCTTACGAGCCTGTTCTTAGACTGCGATGAAGCGAAGGTTAAGCCGCCTTGCGTATCTTTGCCCCAGGATCGTCACGGTCGACAGCGGTTGCCCCACCGCGACAAACATGGTGTTGTGCCAACCAAGCTCACGGGGAGAATATGATGGTTGCGATCTTGTTGGCAGCGCTCGCCTTGATCGGGGCGGCATTTGTGGTTGCGCTGATCCGGACAGCGATTGCCCGGGGACAGTTTGGCATCCAGCCCGAAGCGGTCGCGTTGGGGGCAGTCACCAACTTCTTCGATACGCTTGGGATCGGGAGCTTTGCGCCTTCGACCGCGTGGATCAAATTCCGCCGCCTCGTGCCCGACAGTTATATCCCGATCGTCCTCAACACAGGCCACGCGCCGCCATCGATCGTTCAGGCGTTGATTTTTATTACTCTAATGCAAGTTGATCCCTTCCTCCTCATCGGGTGTATCCTGGCTTCGGTCGCTGGCGCTCTGGTCTGCGCGCCCTTGGTCCAGCGCATGAATGTGAGAACGCTCCAACTGATTGTCAGCGCCGCGCTGCTGATTGCGGCAGCACTGTTTGCAGCCAGAAATCTGGGCCTGCTGCCACCCGGCGGGAGCGCGCTCAGCCTACCGGTCGGCCTCATGATCCTGGCCTTTGTCGCACATTTCGTGATGGGCGGACTGATGACCGCCGGGATCGGGCTCTACGCCCCCTCGCTTGCTGTGCTCAGCCTGATGGGCCTGAACCCGACGGCGGTTTTCCCGATCATGATGGGAAGCTGCGCCTTCCTGATGCCGAGTTCGGGATTTTCCTTTCTGAAATCCAACCGGATTGATTATCGGGTCGTCATCGGCATCGCGGTCGGAGGCATTCCGGCTGTCCTGATTGCGGCCTATGTGGTCAAATCGCTGCCGCTGGATATGCTGCGCTGGGTGGTGGTTGCGGTCGTTCTCTATGCTGCGGTGGTCATGCTGCGCTCAGCGCTCAAGCACGACGAAAACCCTTCTTGACGATGAAACGTGCATTTCATACGATGAATCGATTAATGAATGGAGCATTGCGATGACCAACGAAGCCACGCCGGTATTCAATCCGGAACGCCGCGAACGGACTCCGGGCGGCAAGTTGCTGCTGGCGATTCTGGTCGGGTTCCTGCTCTCGATCCCGCTCTTTTCCGTCTATCTCATGAATTACGATCGCCAGTCACGGTCTGAAACGGCGCAGACGTCGATCGCCGAAGGCTGGGGCGGGCCGCAGACGATCGCTGGTCCCGTTCTCGTCATTCCCTATCAGGCGCAGACAACCGAAACCGTTGAGGAAGGCGGCAAGCAAGTCACCAAGACGCGGCTTGTCTGGCGCGAACTGACGCTGGCTCCGGAGGTTGCGGTTATCAATTCAAGCCTGAAACCCGAGCGTCGCCAGCGCTCAATCTATGAAGCGGTAGTCTATGAGGCAGGCATCAAGGGCAATGCCCGTTTTGTCCTGCCAGCCGATCTTGCCCGTTTTGGGGTTGCCGCAAATGCGCTCGCGCTGGACAGGGCAGAGTTGCGCTTCGGTCTGTCCGACACGCGTGGCTTGTTCGGCCCACCACCGTCCGTCAGTATTGGCGGGAAGCCTCTTGTTCTCCAGACCGGCAACGGCCTGCCATCGACGAACGGAGCGGGCTTCTACGCGTGGGTCGATGCGTCGGGCCTGCTCAGCGCGCCCATCTCGACCGACTTCAACTACGCTTTTCGCGGCAATGGCTGGCTGACGCTGAGCCCGCGCGCGGGCGACACCACCTGGACAGTCACATCAAGCTGGCCAAACCCCAGCTTCCAGGGAGGGTTCCTGCCGGCGACACGGCAAGTCACAGCGGACGGCTTCACCGCGACCTACCGCGTTGGCAATCTTGCACTGGGCCAGTCGCTGGTCGCGTCGCAAGACGCGGCCCCCGTCGAACGGGCCAGCCCGGTCGAACGCAGCGTCACCGGTGCATCGCCTGCGGGCGATTATGATGCGCGGGTAGACCTGATCCAGCCGGTCGATCTTTACGATCAGGTCGAACGGGCGACCAAATACGGTTTTCTCTTTATCGGCTTCACCTTCGTCGCTTTCCTGATGTTTGACATTATCGGCGGCGTCCGTGTCTCGGCGGTCGAATATCTGCTGGTCGGTGCGGGGCTGGTGCTGTTCTTCATCCTGCTGCTGGCCTTTGCCGAAGTGATCGGATTCATGCTGGCCTATCTCGTCGCGAGTGCGGCGATTATCGGGCTGATCACGGCCTATTCTGCGGCAGTGCTCAAAAGCTGGAAACGGGCGGGCTATATCGGCGGATTGCTGACCGCACTCTATGCCGTTCTCTACATCCTGCTCAGCCTTGAGGCCTACTCACTGCTGATCGGATCGCTGATGCTCTTCGCCGCTTTGGCCGCCGTGATGTACGCCACGCGCAACCTTGATTGGGGCGGGCGGCGAACGGCAGCAGGAGTCTGAATCGTTGACTGAGACCATTTCGGCAAAAAAGCGGGTCGCGTTTCTGTTCAATCATGATGCCGCGCATCAAGCCGCGCACGGCGCGGGCATCATGGGGGAACTGGCGAAACGCGATGACGCCATATCGGTGTTCGCGGCCTGCGGCTCTCCGGCCATTGAGCAGGCGGTGCGCGATCTCCTGCCGGCAATGCTTCATGGCCGGATTTGCTGGGTCGACCTTGCCTTGCCGACCCTGCTTGACCGGATCATCGCGCCGATAAACCAGATTGCTCCGGTGCGCCGCATGCTGCGACTTGATCGTGCGCGTGATTTTATCAGTTCGCTCGATTTGCTGGTTTCAACCGAACGAACCTGTCTGCGGGTCAAACGAAAACTTGGAAACCGCGCACCGCCGTTTGTTTTCGTGCCGCACGGCGCAGGGGATCGCACTGTGACCTATCACCCCGAACTGGCGCAATTCGATCTATTTCTGCTCAGCGGCCAAAAGGTGATCGACCAGATGATCCACCACGGTATCGCCCGGCGCGAGCAATGCCGACTAATCGGCTATCCCAAATTCGATACAATCGAGATGGACGCCGTCCCGCGCCTTTTTGCCAATGACAATCCGGTGTTTCTCTACAACCCGCACTTCGATCCGTATTTGTCGTCATGGTATGATCTGGGGCGCGATGTGCTGGCGTTTTTCGCCGCTCATGCCGATCGCTATAATTTGATCTTCGCGCCACATGTTATGCTGTTTCGCAAGAAGCTGCATTATTCTCTCGAATATCGCACCGCGCGGATACGGCCAGATATTCCGCAGGCTTATCGGGATGCGCCGAACATTCTGATCGACGTTGACAGCCCGCGCCTGATGGACATGAGCTACACGCGCGCGGCCGATGCCTATATTGGCGATGTCAGCAGCCAGGTTTATGAATTTTTGGTCCGGCCGCGCGCCTGTTTCTACCTGGACGTCGAGACAGGCACAACGACGCCTTACGAATTTTGGCAAACGGGCGATGTGTTCCGTTCAGTCGACGGACTCGCTGCAGCAATCCCGCAGTGGCGAGAGGCCGCTGCGCGCTACAAGGCACAGCAAACGCGCCTTTTTCGCTATACAATCGACGATGATCAGGACGCATCCTCAAGTGCGCGCGGTGCGCTGGCTCTCGCCGATTATGTGCTTGGCACCGCATCCTGACCGGTAAAGCTGAGCATCGGCCAATTCATTCGAAGGGCAAGCGCGCGCTCCCGTATTCCCGGATTGACGACGAACGGCTGATCCACCCAACGCAGTGTTGGTTCATCTGAAACATCATCAGAATAGAAGCGTATTTCGGTTGCGCTACCAGCGTGTTCTTGCAACCTGAACCATGCCTTCACCCGGTCGCACTTGGCCGTTCCGTAGCAATTTTCGCCCTTGATTGTGGACAATATGTCGCCATTGGCCATTGTGTCATGCTGCGTTGCAATCACGGCACCAACGTCCAGTTCGTCAGCAATGGCGCGCACATAATATTCCGGGGACGCGGTGGCCAAAATCACTTGATAGCCGTCGCGGCGATCCGCATTCATGCGGCTGATGGCGCCGGGAAACACACCCGCCTTCGCAATTTTGCGCGCGAAGCTGGCTGCGATCCCCGCCATTTCGGCGCGCGGAACCGATCTGCCTAGCAGCACCCTGAACCCGATCTCCTTCAACCGCTTGCGATCGATGAGACCCGCTTTATATGCCAGTGCACACGCCAGCACCGCAGGAAACAATAAAATTCGCCACGGCGTGCGCGTCATCGCTGTCAACAAAAGGAATCTGGTATACGTCCCCGATTTCGTGACGGTGCGGTCCAAATCGTAAATCGCAATTTTCATCGCATCGTGCCCTAAAAACCTATTGAGGCAAGACAATGTCATCAACGGCGACCCCGTGGAC
>JANLQV010000104.1:0-9856 GCA_031368025.1 Sphingomonadales bacterium
GCCCCCGCGCCCGCATAGAATTCTCCGGCAAGCGCCTTCACAATATCCCATTGCCGCGCATTGGTATCCTGTGCCTCATCGACAAGGATGTGATCAGTCGCTTGGTCGAGTTTGTAGCGGATCCAGTCACCCATGCCTTCAGTTTTGAGGAGGCGCACTGTGAGGCGGATCAGGTCATTGAAATCGACCACGCCCGCCGCGCGCTTCGCATCGGCATAGGCACGGGCATAGGCCTGGCCGACAGTCAGGGCATCGGCGATCGCCTGCGCCGTTTTGGCAAGCAGTCGCAATTGGAGCAGGCCATTGAAGAGTGCATATTGCGCCTCCGCAAGCGCGGCATAGCCATCATCCTGCGGCGCTTGCCCCTTGCCAAAACTCCGAATGTCTCCATCAGTCTTGGCCCAGACAAAGGTGAGGACAAGAATATGTTCAAGCCGCGCAGCCGGGCTCATCGCCAGCCAGTCGGTGATCGCCTCGACCTTCTCCAGCCCCCGCGCACCGCCCCAGCCAAGGTTCATATCGCGGAGACGCTGGAGCCCGGCACGGTCGAAACCCCCGTCGGTACACGCGGCGAGGAGCAATGCCTCTGGGTCGGCATCGCCGAGTCCGAGCCAGCGCCGCACCTTGGGCTCGATGCCGGGGCCAAGCGCTTCCATCGCGTCGGGATCGCGCGCGCAGCGCGCGAGCAGCGCCCGGGCCGCATCCTCGCCCATCCGGTAGCTTAGCGACTCAAGGCGTTCGATCAAGCCAAGCTGGCCGCCGCCCGTCGCATCGGAGATGAGGTTGGCCAGCACCGATTGGCCGAGCGCGGCTTCCTCCCTGCCTTCGATCGCCCGGAACCCGGGAATCAGCTCAGCCTCCGCCGGGAAGCCGCCAAGCAGTGACTGGCAAAAACTGTGGATCGTCTGGATACGAAGCCCGCCGCCCCGCGCATCGAGCACCTTGGCAAAAAGGGTGCGGGCCTTGACCACATTTTCGGGGCCGTGATCTTCGCCCAAAGCGATCAGGTCGCCCGCCAGCAATGTTGCGGGCAGCCTAACCCACGCCCCGAGGATCTCGTTGATCCGGTTGGCCATTTCGGCCGCACCAGCCTTGGTGAAAGTCAGACATAATACAGCTTCCGGCCGCGCGCCGTGAAGCAGCAGCCGGAGCACGCGCGCCGCCAAGACATGCGTCTTGCCTGTCCCTGCCGAAGCCGAGAGCCAGACGTCACTTGAGTCTGGATGCGAAGCCGCTGCTTGTTCGCCCTTCAGGGTGGGAAAGACGTCGTGGTCGATCGACTTAGCCATCGCGGCCCTGCCATTCTTCCAGCCGCATCAACTGGTCATAGTCGTTCCAGGCATATTCGGGGCTGAGTTTCGCGGTAAAAGGATCGTTCCCGGTCAGCCACTTCGCGGCGGCTTTGGCAAACTGATCGGCAATCTCGGCGACAAACGCTTCGGGTTCGGTGACGGCATTTTTTCCGGCAGTTGGCCACAAAACCTTGCCGAAATCCCGGGTGCGATCATTGCGCGCGAGCGACCAATATTCGAATGCTCCGCCCTTCCCCTGAACCTTGTCGAAGCCGCCCTGCTCTGCAATCAGGCCGATCAATCCCAACTGCATCGCGAAGCCCGCCGCAACCTGCTTGTTCTTCGGTGCTTCGCCCGTTTTGTAATCGACAATCCCCAACCGGCCATCCGCCAGTCGGTCAATCCGATCGGCCCGGCCGCGTAGCTTCACGCCTGCAAATTCGGTGCTGCCGGATTCTTCCGCAGCCAGCGGCGTTCGCCCCTCGGCACGATTCTCAGCAACCTTCTCTTCGATCCACACCGCTGCATCGCGCAATCGCGGAAGCCACAGAGCGCGGATCAACGGATGGATCGTACCGTCCGAGAAGGCTGCTTCCATGCGCTCGACTAACTTGTTCGGTGCATAGCCATCGACCTTGGCCCATTCCTCAAGCACCGCATGGATCAAGCTGCCGCGCCACGCCGGGCCGGGATCGGCATCAATCGGATCGAGCGCCTGAAGACCGAGCATGACTTTGGCATAGAACGCAAATGGATCGGCGCTCAGCCGATCAACATCCGTGACGGAAATATCGAGCGGGCGATCTTCGACCGGCGGACTTGGCGCTGGACGCGCAGCGCGTTTCGGCGACCCGACGCTGCCATCGATCGCCCGCGCAAGCTGATCATAGCGCATGTCGGGCGGCGGCAATCCTCCCGTCATCGTCTCCAGACGAAGCCAGAAACGTGAGGCGATCGTTGGGCTGCGCGCATCGCGTCTCGCCCGGGTCATCAGAACCTTCGGCGCACCGAGCGCGCTGGCCAGATCATGCGCCGAAAGCCCGATACGACGCTCAAGGCTGGGGAGCTTCAATTCGCGCCGGATGCGCGGGGCAAGCCACGGATCAGGTGCGGGGAGCTGGGGCCAGACGGCTTCATTGAGCCCGCCAAGTATCATGATATCAGCCGATTGCAGCTTGGCCTCAAGCAAACCCCAGATGAAGACGCGCGGATGGCCGCCATAGCCGGGGCGGATCGCGATCCCGTCCATGAGCTGGCGCAGCAGTTGCGGCAGGGCGGCGAGCGACATGGCCTGCGGGCCTTCGTCCGCCCCCGTTTCGAGTTCCGCGATCAGCGCAGAAAGTTCACGCCCCGCTTGCCCGGCCCAAACCGCGTCTCCTGCCAGTGCCGTTGCCGCTTCACGCACCGTCGCGATCATGGCCAGGAGGTCCGGAACTTGCGCGTCCAGCGGCTCGAGCAAAACTGCCGCCTCGGCCCACCACTCTCGGACGGCCTCCCGCAACGGACGTGTGCGCTTGTCGCCACCCGCCAGGAATTGGGTCACCCCTTGAAGTCCCGACGCAGGACGAGGTCCACGCAGCGCGAGATCAAGCCGACGCGCGCCATCGAGCCAGTCGCGTCGCCCTTCGCCCGCACGCACCAGCGGGTGCTTGAGGAGAGTCAGAAGGGCGGCGGGCGCAAAATGCTCAACAGCCGCATTCGCCAGCGCAAGGATCAGCGTGCCATTCGGCGTGGCGGACAGGTTCTGCCCGGCTGAATCGTCAGCCTTTATGCCCCAGCGCTCAAGATGCGCCGTAACTCTCGCTGCAAGGTCCCGGTCGGGCGTCATCAGTGCGACCGTCTGGCCGGGCGTTTCCACAGCTTCACGGATCGCTAGGGCAATCGCCTGTGCTTCCTCAGCCGGATTGGCGAGTTCGAGCGCGAAGACGCCCGCCAGATCGCGATCGGCACGTGCCAGATCGACCCATACGCGTGTCGCTTCCGCCGGGGCAAAGGCATGGCTGATCGCCCGGGCGCGTTTGGTTGTGGATTCGATATCGCCGCTCCAGCGCCATTTTTGCACGTCGCGGCGCGCAACCTTCATCCGTTCAAGCAACTGGTAGAGATGGAATTGTGGATGAGTCTCGATTGGAAGCTCGGTATCTGTCCCACCAACCGCATTCCATTCCTCGTCGCCAATCGCAAGATCCAGCCCGGCAAGCACAACCTGGCCGTTGGGCATCCGCGAAACCGTTTCGAGTAGTCTGGCGATGGCGGGCGCTCCGGTGCTGATGCCCGCCGCGATCACGAAGCCGCCCGGAGGATCGCTCCGCCAGCGTTCCGCAACGCGGTTGATTTGCCGGTTGCGACGATCCGCGAGGTCGATCCGCCCGATCCGCTTCAACTCATCAGGCCAGAGGTCGAGAATGGCCCTCAACTGGTCGAGCGACACGTTCCAGTGCGTTGAAAGTTCGCCCGAAAGATCAAGCTCGCGAAGCTTAGACGGCACCACTTCCTCGACCGTCAACTGGTCAAGCGTGCGGCCCAGGTCAGCGGCGAGCCGCATCGCTTCTGCCGCGTCGACGCCGCGGTCGCGCTGGATCAGGCGCGCGAGGATCAACTGCCGCTTGAGCGGTTCGACTGCGGGCGCAAGCGGCTCCGCGTCCATTGCGTCAAGCGCAGCCCCTGCCTTTTCATCGAGTTCGCTATCGCCCACCGCCACCAACCGCGGGAGCAACAGCCCGTTTTCGGCCTGCCGGACAAACGCCTCCCGGATGGTCTGGCCGGCGCGGTTGTTCGGCACAAGGATCATACCGCGCGCGAGCGCCATTCTGTCGGCGCCGTGCCGGGCAAGGATCCCCGCCACCAGCGCATCAGCAAAGGCCCGGATCGGCGGGATGGTAAAGACAGATGGTCTGCGCCGGTCAGCCACCAGCAAGCATCGCTTCCGTCTTCGGGATGGCTGGCGGGGTGCCGACGTCGAACCACAGCCCCTGATGGACGACGCCATAACAACGCCCTGCGGCAATGGCGCGATCCCAGAAGACGTTGGTCGAGAAGACGTCTCCCGGCGGATCGACCAGCAGGCGTTGAGACATCATCTGGATGCCCGTCCAAACATAAGGCGCGACCCGGCCCGGCTTGCGACGCGACAGGCGGCCCCACGCATCCATATGGAAATCCCCGCGCCCGCTATGATTGTTGGCCCGCGCCAGCGGCACGAGCAGCATCAGGCAGTCCATCCGCGCGTCGTCCCAATGAGACGCCAGCAGCCTGATCCCGTCGACCGGGCCGTCGACCCATACATTGTCGGTGTTCACACAAAGGAACGGGTCATCGCGCAGAAGCGACTTGGCTTTCATCAGGCCGCCGCCCGTTTCGAGAAGCTGGCCGCGCTCGTCCGAAATCACGACATCCAGATCGTTCGCCCGGGACTTGAGATGGGCTTCCAGTGCATCGGCGAAATAATGGACGTTGACGACGACCCGCTCCACACCCGCCGCGTGCAAATGATCGAGGACATGATCAAGCAATGTCGTTCCAGCCACTTCGATCAGCGGTTTGGGCCGGGTTGCTGTCAAGGGACGCATCCTTGTGCCCTTGCCCGCCGCCATAACCATCGCCGTAGCTGGTACGTTCGCCTCGAGGTGCGGGCGGACGGTCAAAGGCTTTCGCGCGCGGGTCATTCGGCGAACCCGGCCCAGGCGGCGGTGCGCTTTTCCGGCGGAAGATTAGCATCCATCCACGCCTTTGCTGGCGCGAGTGCCGGATGTTGCAAGCCGCGTTCGACATAACCCCAGACGCGGGGCTGGAACGCGCGGTAACGCGGCTTGCCGTCGCGTTTCCACAGGCGGGTAAAGATGCCGAGTATCTTCAGGTTCCGCTGGACGCCTAGCAGGTGATAGGCAGCCTCGAATCCGTCGTCCGGGTTGGCAAGCCGAAGATAGTGCTCGAGCATTTCCGCTTCGATTTCGGGGGAAACGTCGCGCCGCGCATCTTGCAACATGGAGACGAGGTCATAGGCCGGATGCCCGGCAAGCGCGTCCTGAAAATCAAGGAGGCCGAGACGGTCCAGCCCATCCCGCCCGTCGACCAGCATGATGTTTTCGGCATGATAGTCGCGCAGCACCGTTACGGGTCGAGCTTGCGCTGCGATCACTGGCTGAAGCAGGCGATCCCAAAGTGCGGCATATCCAACTGCATCAACTCCTGCCCCGACTGCCGGGCAATACCATTCGGTAAAAAGGCCAAGCTCCCGTTGATACTCAGCCAAGGAGTATGGCTCGATCGCCATTGCCGGTTTGGTCGCAAGTTCGGTCAGCAGCGTGATGACATCGCGATAGAGCGGACGCTCTTGGCCCGGATCGGCATCAAGCGCCTCACGCATCCGGTTTTCGCCAAAGTCCTCGATCAGGACAAGCCCGAATTTCAGATCGGACGCCAGGATGCGCGGCGCCGAGAAACCTTGCCCGATCAACCATTCGGCAACCGAAATGAAAGGTCGCGGGTCTTCATGCGGCGGCGGCGCATCCATCAGGACAGCATGCCTGTCGGCCAGAACGACGCGAAAATAGCGACGAAAGGATGCATCACCGGCGAGCGGCAGGATCTGCGCACCGCCCCACCCTGCCAGTGTCAGGAAATCGGGCGCGGCGGCGGGGGGGGTCATCGAAACGGACATCGCGCTTCCCAAGACGGCGGCACAGAAACTGTCAAGCGCCTGCCGCCTTCTCCTGCACCCTCCAGTCGGATTTTCAGGGCATCTGGCCAAAGCCGTTCACCCAGTCGTTCAGGCCATTCAATCAGCAGGACAGAGTCCCAGAGGGCATCACCGAGCCCAAGTTCCTCTGCCTCCGCTGCGTGATCCAGCCGATAGAGATCGACATGCCAGACAGGCAGCCTGACCGAAGGGGGTGCGTAGGGGATCACCAGCGCGAAGCTCGGGCTAGGCGCCTCTCCGGCAAAGCCGAGGCCAGCGAGAATTCCGCGCGCCAATGATGTCTTGCCCGCCCCCAGATCGCCCGACAAGGCGATCACGTCGCCTGGCTGCAAATGCGGGGCCAGCAGGCGCCCGGCGGCGTCAGTCGCCTCCGCATCGGGCAGAATCATCGTGGCAATTCGATTCGCACCAGCGTTCCCTGCCCGGGCTCGGACACCAGTGACAGGCTGCCGCCATGCGCTTCGACGAATTGCTTGGCGAGCGGGAGGCCGAGGCCGAGGGCGGAATCGCCATCGCGCGTCTCGGTTACGCGGCTGAACCGGTCCAGCGCGGCTGTCTGCTGCGCCATGTCCATCCCGGGGCCGTTGTCGGAAACAACGATGATCGCGCGTTCAGCATCCCCATCGGCATGAAGCAATATGCGACCACCCTCAGGTGTATAGGCCAGGCTGTTTTCAACCAGGTGATCGACCACTTCGCGCAAGCGCCGCGCGTCACCGTTGGTCACACCGACCATCGGACTGATCTCGATCGCGAAATCGATCTTCTTTCCCTTTGCAGCAGGGCGATGATCGCGCGCGGCATTATGGAGCAGCACTGCGAGTTCAACCGGCTTTCGTTCCAATGGGAGCTGCCCGGCATCGCTCTGGGTCAGGTCAAGCACCCGGTCAACAAGGCTGCCCAGTCGATCGGCGGATTCGAGTATGGCAGTGACATAGTCTTCGCCTTGTGCTTCCAGCGGCCCGCCAAAGCCTTGATGCAACATTTCGGCAAAGCCGCTGATTGATGTGAGCGGGGTCCGGAGTTCGTAGCTCATATTGGCAACGAACGTCGCCTTGGCCTGGTTCGCTTCCTCAAGTGCGTCGGCCCGCTCTCGCAATACGCTTTCAACCCGGCGGCTGTCTGAAATGTCGAGCATCGTGAAAAGGGCGTTGCCATCGGGCAAAGGCACGGCGGCGAATTCGAAATGCCTGCCATTCTTCAACGCCAGCCGGCCACTGCGCTGCTGGCGTTCCACCGTAGCCGAGCGCACCATTTCTCGGATCAACGATCCCCGCGTGGGATCGGCCAGCTTTGCAGACGCCAGTTCTGCGAGCGCATCGACATGTGGATGGCCAGCAAGAAATTCCTCGTCGAATTCCCAGACCTGACGGAAGCGATTGTTCCACAGATGGAGGCGACCGTCCGATTCGAACACACCAATCGCTTCGAACATATTGTCGAACGTCGCCGTCCGGACCCTGAGGAGCGTGTCGCGTGCACTCGCCAACTGAGCCTGCTCAGTGCGATCTTCGAAGATGGCCAACAACCCACCGTCCGGGAGCGGCTGCGCGACAACGCGCAAATGTGCGCCATCGGGCAAGAGCCAGTTTTCCTCCTGTGCGCCGTCCGTCGCCGTGAACCATTCTCTCCGTTCCGCCTTCCAGCCAGGGAAATCGCGGGTTTCCGGGATGCGGTTGGCTTCGCGCATACGATCGAGAAGTCGGTCAAGGTCTGGCCGTTCCGCCACCCATTCCGGCTTGAGCGCAAACTGCCGGACAAACGCCTGATTGCAAAAGAGCAATGCGCGGTCCGGCCCGAATTGCGCCACGCCTGCCGAAAGCCGGTCAAGCGTATCACGCTGGGAAGCAACGAATCGACGAAACGCTATGTTTGCCCGTTCCACTTCCTCAACGTCCATGGCGTAACCGGCAACACCGGCCTCACCAAGCGGCACATCCACGATCCGGGCGGCGCGCCGTTCACCCGCAATCGTGATGGGAACGACCCGGCTGATGGGAAGATTGGTTTCCCGCGCCTCCTGCGCGGCAGCAAGCGGACTGGCGTCGGCCCCCGTATCGACCAACTCAAGACCGCGATCGATCACATCGGCGGCCGATGTCGCCTCGACCGCACGGACATAGGCGTTGTTTACGAGCGCGATCCGCATATCCGGTCCGCGATGCCACATCGGCATGGGAGCGGCTTCGATCAGACCGGACAGGCGGTCAAATGCGAGCTTGAGTCTGGCACCCTCTTCGCCCAGCCGTCCAATTTCGGCCTGGCTTTCAGTGGCATCGAACCACCAGAGAATGACCGCGCCGCTGGTCCCAAGCCGCACGGCAGCAGGCGCACCGCGCACCAGCAATGTTCTGGATGACCCTTGGGCGCGGATCGCTCGCGTAAAGTTCCGGCCGGTTTTCTGGACAGCCGAAACATCGCGCACAAGTGCTGCCGCGTCGTCGTCCGTCAATCCGCAATTATGGCCTGCAAGATCAGAGACGAAATTGGGCACCTTGGGCAAACCCAGCCAGTCCGCCAGCCGGTCAGGCGCTTCGATCCGGCCATCATTGCGCACCATCAACGGCAAGGCAGGGGCCGATTCGAGCAGCGACGCAAGCCGATCCGCCTGGCTCGTCGAGAATTCGGCCTTTTTGCGAAGTTTGAGCCCCGTCCAGACCGCCCAGACCGCAAGCCCCAGCCACACGGCCATCACCGCGCCGATAATCACCGCCATGGTATGAGACAGGGTCAGCATCGGCAAAGGCTCACGAACATGCCTTGCCCTTAGAGCCTGATCGTTTGGGGTGGAAGCGCCATGCGCCTCCACTTAGCATCTGGGTCAGATTCTAGTAGCGATAATGATCGGGCTTGAACGGCCCTTCGGTGCTGACCCCGATATAGCTGGCCTGTTTCGGCGTCAGCTTCGTCAGCTTCACGCCAAGCTTTTCGAGGTGCAGCGCCGCAACCTTTTCATCGAGATGCTTGGGCAGCACGACAACTTCGTTCTTGTATGCCTCAGGCTTGGTCCAGAGTTCGATCTGCGCCAGCACCTGGTTCGTAAAGCTCGAGGACATCACGAACGAAGGGTGCCCCGTTGCGCAACCCAGATTGACCAAGCGCCCCTTGGCGAGGATGATAATCTGCTTGCCGTCCGGGAATTCGACCAGGTCGGTGCCCGGCTTCACTTCGGTCCATTTATAATTGGAAAGCGCTGCAATCTGGATTTCGCTGTCGAAATGCCCGATATTGCAGACAATGCTCATCGGCTTCATTGCTTTCATATGGTCAGCGGTGATGACATCGGCATTTCCCGTCGCGGTGCAGAAAATATCGGCGCGAGTGACCGCTTCTTCCATCGTCACGACCTCAAAACCTTCCATCGCCGCTTGCAATGCGCAAATCGGATCGACTTCTGTGACCATCACGCGCGCGCCGCCATTGCGAAGCGATTGCGCCGAGCCTTTGCCAACATCGCCAAAACCGGCGACGCAAGCGACTTTGCCAGCGAGCATCACGTCGGTGGCGCGACGGATCGCATCGACCAGCGATTCCTTGCAGCCATAAAGATTGTCGAACTTCGATTTGGTCACGCTGTCATTGACGTTGATCGCAGGGAAGGGAAGTTCGCCCTTCCTGGCGATTTCATAGAGACGGTGAACGCCGGTGGTGGTTTCCTCAGATACGCCTTTGATCGCCTTGACCGTCTCGCTGATATAGCCGGGCTTGGCAGCGATGAACGCCTTCAACGCACGCTGGAATTCGACTTCTTCCTCATTCTCGGGTTCGCCGAAGCTTTGTCCGGCCTCAAGCTTGGCGCCCCACAGCGCGAACATCGTCGCATCGCCACCATCATCGAGGATCAGGTTGCAAGTCTGTCCGTCAC
>JANLQV010000211.1:0-2173 GCA_031368025.1 Sphingomonadales bacterium
CACAACATCGTGGGGAACGAGTTTGCGCTTGGCAAGGACGCCCCGTTCATGGCTGCAGAATTCCTCAAGGAACCGGTGTGGCGCAGTGACAGGCTCAATGCGATCAACCAGCATTTCGTGACTGCTTTTCTGGATATGACGTTGAAGGGTGACGAAGCCAAGCGCGCCTATCTTGACGTCCCAACAGTTGATTCCAACGCAGGCGAATGGCCTACATCGTTCGCCGAACAGCTCAACGGGACTGTTGCGGGGCCCGAACAAGACAAATATTGGCGCGGATTCCAGCGCCGCTGGGCAACCGGGCTGGAAATGCACCGGGCGGGGCGGGGCCAATCCGGAAACTGACTAGCGCGGCCGAGTAGACGCGGACAGCCTCTAGCCTGGGTGGATCGTCTGCCCGCCATCGAGGATCAACGCCTGCCCCGTCATGAACCGGCTTTCGGGCGAGGCCAGAAAAACCGCAATCCCCTCCATGTCCTCGAGCCTTCCGACCTCTCCCGAGGCAGACCGCCGCTTGCACGCGTCCCGAAAAGCCTGTGACGTATCGATCGACATGTCGGTTTCGATATAGCCCGGCAGGATCGCATTGACCTGGATATTGGCGCGTCCCAGTTCGATCGCCAGCGCCCGGGTCAGACCGACCACTGCCGCCTTGGTGGTCGAATATCCTGCATGGAGCGGCATACCAAGATTGGCGGCAGCCGACGAAGTAACGATCAGCTTGCCGCCCTGCTGGCGTTCCAAAAGGTGCGCGATGACCACCTTGTAGGTCAGCACGACGCTATTGAGATTGAGATCCATCACACCTGACCATTGGTCATCGGAAAGCTGGTGCAGCATCGATGTCGGCCCCGAGCCACCGGCGTTTGCAAAACAGCTGTCGACCTTTCCAAAGCGAGCGATCGTCTTTTCAAAGGCCGCCTTGATTTGATTGGTGTCGGTGACTTCGCAGATGAAGGCTTCGGCGTCGCCGCCCAGACTCTTCAAGACTGCCACCGCGTCGCTGTTCTTTTGTTCGTTGCGGCCCCAGATCGCCACGCTGCCACCGGCTTTGGTCAAACCCTTGGCCATCGCAAGGCCAAGCCCGCCATTACCACCTGTTATGAGCGCGACGTGCCCTGATAGATCGAACATGGTATTGCGTCCTCCAGCCTAGCATCTTTTATTGCGCCCTCATGTGACCTTTTCGATCAACGCGCGCACGACATCTGCTTCGTTGTTATTATATAAAAAGTCAATATGCGGCGTCTTGGTGCCGGTCGTCACGTCAGGATTCCTGCTGCGGTCCGACGGATCCACCTTGCGATCCCCGGCCGAGTGCTAGAGCGATCTGCTCATGGCGGACGCGCGAGATGCTGTAGGAAGCAAGGATCAGTAACGACACGATCGCAATGATCGCGGGTACGGGCCCCCAGATCATCACGAGCCGGAACTGCATGGCATCCGGCAGGACCGCCGAAACCGTCTGGCCAATACTGCGTGGAAAGCGAATGAGGTCGAGCGCGACGCCAGCTACCATCACGCCAAGTCCAGTCGCGGCCTTTCCGGCGAAACCCAGCCCGGCAAAATACAGGCCCTCGCGACGGCGGCCAAACAGGTATTCGTGCTCATCCGCGGCGTCGGCCATCATCGATGGATAGGCCACAGATACAAACCCTGTGCCAATCCCCGCGACGAACGAATTGACCTGCATCGGCAGCAGCGCGGCGTCGCCCAGAGGGAAATAGACGCCGCTCAGCTTCAACCCCTGGAGCACCAGCCAGTTGGCGATCAGCAGCAGAAAGCCGATAATGACCACATTTTTCTTTTCGATTATTTTCTGCAGCAGCGGGGCGACGATGACGCCCAGCAGGATGCCGATCAGGTAGGCGTAACCGATGAACTGAATCTTTTCGCTCTTCATGCGCCACACGAAGACGAAGGCATGATTGTTGAGGCTCGCGTTGACCCCGATGGCCACGAAGATCACCACTGCGGAAATGAACAACAACCGGAACGAGCGGTTAGCGAAAATCTCCTTCAGCTCTCCGGGCAGCCGTCGCAACGTCGATCCGGGCGCCTGATCAGGTTGTGGCAAGGCGGCAGCGTAGCGCCGAACACCGAGGCAACACAGCGTCATGCAGACGAACAGCAGCAAGGCCACGGACCATCCAAAGCCCGGGTACCCGTCCGG
>JANLQV010000107.1:0-2780 GCA_031368025.1 Sphingomonadales bacterium
GTTTCGAGGTGCCCGACATCCAAGCCGCCAAGGCCGAGTTCGAAGCGATGGGCAAAAAGGTGCTGGGTGAACCCCGCATCGGCGCGCATGGCACGCTGATCTTTTTCGTCCATCCCAAGGATATGGGCGGGATGCTGACCGAAATCATGGAGACGCCGGGAGGGCAACTTTAACCCGTCACCCTGAACTTGTTTCAGGGTCCATGCCACACAAAGCCGTCGAGGAGTGCGGAATGGATGCTGAAACAAGTTCAGCATGACGAAAGTGGCCTTTGGAATATTGGAGAGAATGCAAATGACATACGAAACAATCACCCTCGAAATCGCCGATACTATCGCGACGATCACGCTCAACCGGCCCGACCGGCTCAATGCAATGGGGCCGCAGATGGCGGATGAGATATCGGAAGCGGTTGACCATCTTGATGGTGCGCGGGCCTTACTCATCACAGGTGCGGGCAGGGCGTTTTGTTCGGGTGCCGATTTGCAGGCACGCGGCGGCGCAGCGGCGCTTGGCGCCAGCGGCCCCTATGGCGCGCTGACCCGCAGCTACAACCCGACAATGGTCAAGCTTTCCAAGCTCAACGTGCCGATCGTCACTGCCGTCAATGGCCCCGCCGCCGGGATCGGGTGCAGCCTTGCGCTGTGCAGCGATTTCGCGATTGCCGGGAAATCGGCTTACTTCCTCCAGGCATTCGTCAATATCGGGCTGGTGCCGGATGGCGGTTCAACCTGGATGCTGCCACGCCTGATCGGCAAGGCCCGTGCGACGCAAATGATGCTGCTGGGCGAGAAAATTGGCGGCGAACAGGCCGCCGATTGGGGCCTGATCTACAAATGCGTTGAGGATACCGATCTGCAGAGCGAGGCGAGGGCATTGGCCGCACGCTTGGCAAATGGGCCGACGCTTGCATTGGGCATCATGCGGCAGAATATCGCGGCTGCACTCGAGATGGACTATGCAAGCGCGATGACTCGTGAAGCCGAAGGCCAGCGGATTGCCGGCAAAAGCGCAGATGCGACGGAGGGGGGAATGTCATTCCTTCAGAAGCGCAAACCGGTGTTTGTGGGTAAATAGCATGACCAATATCGAGGATTGGAAGGCGGCGGCGGCCAAGGAGGTCAAAGGCAGGGACCTGACCTGGAACACGCCGGAGGGGATTGCCGTCAAGCCGCTCTACACGGCTGAAGATTCAGGCGATCCGGGCCTTCCGGGTTTCGCGCCGTTCACGCGTGGCGTCCGAGCGTCTATGTATGCCGGGCGGCCCTGGACGATCCGGCAATATGCAGGTTTCTCGACCGCCGAGGAATCCAACGCCTTTTACCGACGCAACCTGGCCGCGGGCCAAAAGGGGCTTTCGGTCGCTTTCGATCTGGCCACGCATCGCGGGTATGACAGCGATCACCCCCGCGTCGTCGGCGATGTCGGCAAAGCAGGTGTGGCGATCGACCGTGTCGAGGACATGCAGATCCTGTTCGACGGCATTCCGCTTGATCAGATGTCCGTTTCAATGACGATGAACGGTGCGGTGATCCCGATCCTCGCTTTCTTCATCGTTGCAGGTGAGGAGCAAGGCGTCTCGCAGGACAAGCTTGATGGCACGATCCAGAACGACATCCTCAAGGAGTTCATGGTTCGGAACACCTATATCTATCCGCCCGAACCCTCGATGCGGATTGTCTCTGATATCATTGCATATACAAGCGCCAACATGCCGAAATTTAATAGTATTTCGATTAGTGGCTATCACATGCACGAAGCTGGAGCGACGGCAGTGCAGGAACTGGCCTTCACCATTGCCGACGGCAAGGAATATGTGCAGCGGGCGATGGAGTCCGGCCTCGATATCGATGCCTTTGCCGGGCGATTGAGCTTCTTTTTCGGCATCGGCATGAATTTCTTCATGGAAGTGTCCAAGCTCCGCGCCGCGCGGACGTTGTGGCACCGGGTGATGGACGGGCTGGGCGCAAAGGATGAGCGTTCGAAGATGCTGCGCACCCACTGTCAGACGTCGGGTGTGAGCTTGCAGGAGCAGGATCCCTATAACAACGTCATCCGGACGACGATTGAGGCGATGGCGGCGACTTTGGGTGGCACCCAGTCGCTCCACACCAATGCGCTTGATGAGGCGATTGCACTGCCGACCGACTTCTCCGCCCGCATCGCGCGCAACACGCAGATCGTGCTTGCGGAGGAAAGCGGGATCACAAAGGTCGTCGATCCATTGGGTGGATCATACTATGTCGAGGCGCTGACCGCCGAACTGGTCGATCAGGCATGGAAAATCATCGGCGAAGTCGACGCGATCGGCGGCATGACCAAGGCGGTGGCGTCAGGCATGCCCAAGCGCCTGATCGAGGAAGCCGCCGCCGCACGGCAGGCGCGCGTCGACAAGGGCGAAGACGTGATCGTCGGGGTGAACAAGTATCGCCTTGGCACAGAAGAGCATCTCGACACACTCGATATCGACAATGCCAAGGTCCGTGAGGGGCAGATTGCTCGAATTCGCGCCACGAAGGCATCGCGCGACGAGGGCGCCTGTCAGGCGGCGCTCAAGGCGTTGACAGCGGGAACGCGGGACGGTTCGAACGTTCTCGCCTTGGCCGTAGATGCAGCCCGCGCGCGTGCTACGCTTGGTGAAATCTCCGATGCAATGGAGGTCGAATTCGGTCGCTACGGCACCACGCCGACGCCGGTGACCGGCATTTACGGCAAGGCCTATGCGAACGACGCGCGCTATGCGCTTGTCGTCGAGGGCGTCGATGCTGTCGGACGCCGCC
>JANLQV010000109.1:0-14823 GCA_031368025.1 Sphingomonadales bacterium
ACTCGCAGCCGACCACCGGGGCGAGATCAGCGCCGAAGTCACCTCGGCACATCCCCTGTCGGATGTTCAGGTGGCCAATCTGAAATCCACCCTCAAGACCCAGCTTGGCAGCGATGTTGCTGTCGAGCTCAGGGTTGACCCCGCCATTCTTGGCGGCCTCGTCGTGCGCATCGGTTCGCGCATGGTCGACGGCAGCCTCAAAACGAAAATCGACAGCCTCGCGCTGGCGATGAAAGGCTAGAATATGGACATCCGCGCTGCTGAAATCTCGCAGGTCATCAAGGACCAGATCGCCAATTTCGGCACCGAGGCCCAGGTCTCGGAAGTCGGCCAGGTGCTGTCGGTCGGCGACGGGATTGCCCGCGTTTACGGGCTCGACAATGTCCAGGCCGGCGAGATGGTCGAATTCCCCGGCGGCATCAAGGGCATGGCGCTGAACCTTGAGGCCGATAACGTCGGCATCGTGATCTTCGGGTCGGATTCCAAGATCAAGGAAGGCGACACCGTCAAGCGCACCGGCACCATCGTCGACGTGCCGGTCGGCAAGGGCCTGCTTGGCCGCGTCGTCGATGCGCTCGGCAACCCGATTGACGGCAAGGGCCCGATTGTTTCGACCGAGCGTCGCCGCGTCGAATCAAAGGCCCCCGGCATCATCCCGCGCAAGTCGGTGCACGAACCGATGCAGACTGGCCTGAAGGCGCTTGATGCGCTGGTTCCGGTTGGTCGCGGCCAGCGCGAGCTGATCATCGGGGATCGTCAGACCGGCAAGACCGCTGTCGCCATCGACACCTTCATCAACCAGAAGGCCGCCAACGCCGGGGATGACGAATCGAAGAAGCTGTATTGCATCTATGTTGCGGTCGGCCAGAAGCGCTCGACCGTCGCGCAGATCGTCCGGGCGCTCGAAGAAAATGGCGCGATGGAATATTCGATTGTCGTTGCCGCGACCGCATCGGAGCCTGCGCCGCTGCAGTTCCTTGCGCCTTATACCGGCGTGACGATGGGTGAATTTTTCCGCGACAACGGCATGCACGCCGTCATCGTGTACGACGATCTGTCGAAGCAGGCGGTCGCTTACCGCCAGATGTCGCTGCTGCTGCGCCGCCCGCCAGGCCGCGAAGCCTATCCGGGCGACGTGTTCTATCTCCACTCGCGCCTGCTCGAGCGTGCCGCCAAGATGAACGACAAGGAAGGCGGCGGATCGCTGACGGCGCTCCCGATCATCGAAACCCAGGCGGGCGACGTTTCGGCCTATATCCCGACCAACGTAATCTCGATCACCGACGGCCAGATCTTCCTCGAAACCGACCTGTTCTTCCAGGGCATCCGCCCGGCGATCAACGTCGGCCTGTCCGTGTCCCGCGTGGGATCGGCGGCGCAGACCAAGGCGATGAAGAAGGTGTCGGGTTCGATCAAGCTCGAGCTGGCGCAGTATCGCGAAATGGCGGCGTTCGCGCAGTTCGGCTCGGATCTCGACGCTTCGACGCAGAAGCTGCTCAACCGCGGTGCGCGGCTGACCGAACTGCTCAAGCAGAAGCAATATGCGCCAATGCCGTTCGAGGAACAGACCGCGTCGATCTTTGCGGGCACCAATGGCTATCTCGATGGCATCCCGGTTTCGGATGTTACGCGCTTTGAAGAAGCGATGCTGATCGACCTGCGCGCCAATCATGCCGACGTGCTGAAGACCATTCGCGACAGCCGCGATTTCGCCGACGACACGAAGAAGGCGCTGGTCGCAGCGCTCGACAAGTTCGTGAAGACGTTCGCCTGATCGGATAGATTATGTCCAGCCTCAAGGCCCTCAAGATCCGGATCAACTCGGTCAAATCGACCCAGAAGATCACCAAGGCGATGAAGATGGTCGCTGCTGCGAAACTGCGCCGCGCGCAGGAAGCCGCGGTCGCATCGCGGCCCTATGCCGAACGGCTCGAGGCTGTGGTTGCGAGCATTGCGTCGAAGATCGAGCGCAATGGCCAGGCGCACAAGTTGCTCGCTGGAACGGGCAAGGACGATGTCCATCTGTTCGTCGTCTCGACTTCGGACAAGGGACTCGCTGGCGCGTTCAATACCAACATCGTGCGCCTTGCGCGCAAACAGGCTGATGCGCTGAAGGCGCAGGGCAAGACCGTGAAATTCTACACGATCGGTCGCAAGGGCCGTGATCAGTTGAACCGCACCTTTCGCAACGACATGGTTCACGGCATTGAGCCCGGCGATCTCGGCAAGCTGAGCTTCACCGATGTGCAAGGCTATGCCGAAGACCTGATCGCGCGCTTCGAAGCGCGTGAGTTTGATGTCGCGCACCTGTTCTTCTCCAAATTCGTCTCGGTGCTGACGCAGGAGCCCATGCAAATCCAGCTGATGCCGGTAGCGATTTCGGACAGCGGCGCTGCCTCGACCGGTGCATCGGCAGCGGTCGAATACGAACCTGATGAGGAAGAAATCCTCGCTGACCTGCTGCCACGCAACGTCGCGGTGCAATTGCTCCGCGCCCAGCGCGAGAACGCGGCGTCCGAACAGGGCTCGAAGATGACCGCGATGGATAACGCCACACGCAATGCGGGTGACATGATCAACAGGCTGACGATCCAGTATAACCGCACGCGGCAAGCGGCGATCACGACCGAACTGGTGGAAATCATTTCAGGCGCAGAAGCGCTCTAAGCAGACTTAAAGACAAGGAAGACTCAACATGGCAACCGCCCCGAAGAAACCCGCCGCAAAGGCAGCAGCAAAGCCAGCCGCCGCCGCCAAGGCTCCCGCTGCAAAGGCCGCTGCGCCCAAAGCCGCCGCGCCTAAAAAGGCCCCCGCACCTGCTGCCGCTTCCGGCGCGACCAAAGCCAATATGGCTGGTGCGACTGGTCGTATCAGCCAAGTCATCGGCGCGGTCGTTGACGTGTCGTTCGAAGGCACTCTTCCTGCTATTCTGTCCGCACTCGAAACCGAGAATAACGGCAACCGGCTCGTTCTCGAGGTCGCCCAGCATCTGGGAGAATCGACCGTCCGCACGATCGCGATGGACGCGACCGAGGGGCTGACCCGCGGCCAGCCCGTGCGCGACACCGGTTCGCAAATCCGCGTGCCCGTCGGCCCGATGACGCTCGGCCGTATCCTCAACGTCATTGGTGAGCCGATTGATGAACAGGGCCCGGTCAACGCCGCGACGACGGCGCCGATCCACGCCGATGCGCCGCTCTTCGTTGACCAGTCGACCGAAACCGAAATCCTCGTCACCGGCATCAAGGTCGTCGATCTGCTTGCGCCTTATGCGAAGGGCGGCTAGATCGGCCTGTTCGGCGGCGCGGGCGTCGGCAAGACCGTGCTGATCCAGGAACTGATCAACAATATCGCCAAGGGCCATGGCGGCACTTCGGTGTTCGCAGGCGTTGGAGAGCGCACCCGTGAAGGCAACGATCTCTATCACGAATTCCTCGATGCCGGCGTTATCGCCAAGGACAAGAACGGCAACCCGACGCCCGAAGGTTCGAAGGTTGCGCTGGTCTTCGGCCAGATGAACGAGCCTCCTGGAGCGCGTGCCCGCGTGGCGCTTTCGGGACTCACGATTGCCGAATATTTCCGCGATGTCGAAGGGCAGGACGTGCTGTTCTTCGTGGACAACATCTTCCGCTTCACACAGGCCGGTTCGGAAGTGTCGGCGCTTCTGGGTCGTATTCCTTCAGCGGTGGGCTATCAGCCGACACTCGCGACCGACATGGGCGCGCTGCAGGAACGCATCACCTCGACCAACAAGGGTTCGATCACGTCGGTGCAGGCGATCTATGTGCCGGCGGACGATCTCACCGATCCTGCGCCTGCGACGTCGTTCGCCCACTTGGACGCGACGACCGTGCTTAACCGCGCGATTTCAGAGCTTGGCATTTATCCGGCGGTCGATCCGCTCGATTCGACCAGCCGCGTTCTGACACCTTCGGTCGTCGGGCAAGAGCATTATGATACCGCCCGCCGCGTTCAGGAAACGCTCCAGAAGTACAAGTCGCTGCAGGATATCATTGCCATTCTCGGCATGGATGAACTGTCCGAAGACGACAAGCTGTCCGTGACCCGCGCGCGCAAACTCCAGCGCTTCCTTTCGCAGCCGTTCCACGTCGCCGAAGTCTTCACCAACATCCCGGGCAAGTTCGTCCAGATCGAAGATACGGTGAAGTCGTTCAAGGCGGTGGTCGATGGCGAGTATGACCATCTTCCCGAATCGGCCTTCTACATGGTCGGCGGGATCGAGGACGTTGTCGCAAAAGCTGCCAAGCTGGCAGCGGACGCGGCGTAAGCCCCGATGGCACTGCACTTCGAACTCGTCACACCCGAACGCCTCGTTCGCTCGGAAGCCGTCTATATGGTCGTCGTTCCGGGCACCGAGGGCGATTTCGGCGTGCTTGAGGGGCATATGCCCGTGATGTCCACGATCCGCAGCGATGCGGACTTGGCAATCTATGCGACGGCCGGTGCCACGCCTGAGATGCTGAAAGTCACGGGTGGCTTTGCCGAAGTCAGCGAAAAGGGCCTGACAGTCCTCGCCGAAGCAGCGGGCTGACGCCGGTATTTGTCAATCGGTTCGCCCCCTGACATATTGCGTCAGGGAGAAATACGATGCTTGCAGGACTGATTGCGCTCGCGCTTGCTGCTGCTTTCTGGGGGGCTGCGCTCTACATTCATGTGGCCGAACATCCAGCGCGGATGTTGCTTGATGATCGCAATGCCCTGGCGCAATGGGCGCCAAGCTATGCCCACGCGTTCAACATGCAGGGCGGCCTCGCTGTCGCCAGCGGGGTCTCGGGGCTGGCTTCGGTCTGGCTCACTGGTGACTGGCGCTGGGCGGTCGGTGCTACGTCGATGCTTGCCAACTGGCCTTATACGGTATTCGGCATCTTGCCGCTCAACACCCGGCTCAAGGCGATTGCCCCGGATGCAGCGGGTCCATCCACGCGTGCTATGCTGGAGCGCTGGAACCGCTTGCATGCAGTGCGCACCGGCCTGTCCGGATTGGCTGTGATCGCCTATCTGTGGGTCGCCAGCATCTGATTCACCGCCCACTGATCGCCACAATCCCGCTCAACCGATAAACAATATCATACCGATATGTTCAAACAGCGTGGCGCTGTTACGCTCTTTGCCAAATGGGGCTCGACCTGCGGCGCCAATTTTGACGCTGCCCGTCCATCTTCAGGTTATTCAAGGCGGCGATTGCGGAAAGCTTCAAACGGCGGCATCTATGGCGCATGAAGGCCCACCATATTGCGCTTGTGCTGCACGATTTCTCCACCGGCGGAAGTGAACGGATCGCGATCCGTCTTGCCAATCGCTGGGCAGCCTCGGGTCGACGGGTCACGCTGCTTTGCGGGACGGAGCAGGGGGCGGCACGCGGGCTTGTCTCGCCTGACATCCACGTTGAGGCCTGCACGCCTGAGACGGTCCGCAGCCCGTGGTCGCGGTTTCAGCTTGGCTGGCGGATGGCACATCTGGTGCGCAAGCATCGGCCCGATATTATTTTTTCGCCCGGTAATTTCCATTTGGTCATCCTTGCATTCCTGGCGCGCAAGCAATTTGCAAAACGCCCCGCTTTCGTCAGCAAGCTCAGCAATCCGGTGCGCAGGGCTGGTATCAGGCAGTATATCGAAAAATTCGCTGATTGGGCCATCCGAACTGCCGCCGCGCCGGTCGATGTTCTGGTGGCGATGTCGCCATCGCTCAAGAATGAAGCCCATGAAGTTTTTCGGGCGCAAGATGTTGCCGAAATCAGTGAGCCTATCCTTGAAGATCACACCATTCGCCCCGACCGTTCGCTCAACGCACGCGGCACTCCGCTTATCCTGTGCATCGGTCGGCTGTGTCCGCAAAAGGATTTCATGACCGCGATCAGGGCCTTTGCCGAGATCGCAGACCAGACCACCGCCCAGATGATTATTCTTGGTGAAGGACCACTTCGCAAGAGCCTTGAACGCGAACTATCCCGCTTGGGGTTGTCGGACAGGGTTGAGATGCCGGGACATGTTGCCGACATTGGGCGCTATCTGGGAGAAGCAGACCTGTTTTTGATGACGTCGCGTTATGAAGGCTATCCAGCAGTGCTGATCGAGGCAATGGCCGCTGGCTTGCCCATTGTCACGACCAACTGCACGCTCGCGATGCCAGAGATTATGGCGTCTCCAAACCTTGGTGCCGTGGTCATCTCGCGCGATCCGGCAGAGATCGGCCTGGCAATCCTGAACCAACTCGCACTACCGATGCCCGAAGCGAGCGCTTCATCATCGATCATTGAGCGTCATCGGATCGGGGTCGCTTCGGCAGCCTATCTCGATTTGTTTGACCGGATGGCCGCATGAAAACCCGGCGCCGCCTGCTCGCGTCGATTCACGACGTGTCACCTTATCACGCCGACCGGCTCGAAAGGCTTGTGCCGATCGTCGAACGCGCTGTTGGCCCCGGGCGTTTTGCGATGCTCGTCGTTCCCGATTTTCATCGGTCAGGATCGCTCCGCAATCATCCCGGCTTTGCGCGAAAACTACGTGCTTGGTCGGATGCTGGATGCGAGATGTTCCTCCACGGTTTCACTCATCTTGACGACTGCACTCACGCCTCGCGCTCGGCACAATTGAAGGCGCAAAGACTGACGGCTGGCGAGGGCGAGTTTCTTGGGCTTTCCCATGATGAAGCGACGCGCAAGCTCGCAGATGGTCGCATGTTGCTGGAGGATATCATCGGTCGGCCCGTCGCAGGATTCATTGCTCCCGCGTGGCTCTATGGCACCGAGAGCCTGAAGGCTGTGGCAGACCAGGGCTTTGCGCTGGCTGAAGATCATTTTCGCGTCTGGAATCCGCAATCAGGCGAGGTTTTGGCGCGCGGGCCGGTGATTACATACGCAAGCCGCTCGACGCCCAGGCTGGTGAGCTCGATCCTTTGGTCACGGCTGGCCACCGTCGGATTATCGAGGGCACGAACCGTGCGATTTGCGGTCCACCCGCACGATACCGATTCCCCAAGCCTGATGCACGAGATCGAACGCGCGCTCAGGGCGCTCACATCGACGCACAAGCCATCGGCATATGCTGATCTGCCGCAGCCCGAAAAATAGCGGGACCCGCCGGTGCGGAAGTCGCGTGTCGGTGCCGTCATCTCGACAGGATCAAGCGAGAATGGTGTGTAATGGCTTCTAGTCCCGTGGCTGAAGGTATCGAATTGGCTGTTCCGCACATGCCTTCGCTTGAAATGGATCACAGCAATTGGCAACGCTGGCTATCAGCCGCGATAACCATGGCGCTCTTCGTTGCCATCCTTTTGAAACTGCGAAATTTCGGTTTTTCGAATGCGATGGGAACATTGCCGGTCAAACCACTTTTCTGGCTGGCTTTTGCTGCCTATTATCTTGCACTCCCTTTTTCGGACTGGTTGATATTCCGTCGGCTTTGGAAGCTTCCAAAGGGCGGATTTGCGGCCCTCATCCGAAAACTTGTCAGCAACGAAGTGCTGTTCGGCTATAGTGGAGAGGTTTATTTCTATTCCTGGGCACGCCGACACGCACCGATCGTGGGCGCCCCTTTCGGCGCGATCAAGGATGTCAGTATCCTCTCAGCGATCGCGGGAAACCTGATCA
This sequence comes from Sphingomonadales bacterium, assembly GCA_031368025.1. Classification (GTDB taxonomy): domain Bacteria; phylum Pseudomonadota; class Alphaproteobacteria; order Sphingomonadales; family Sphingomonadaceae; genus Aquisediminimonas. The sequence continues at coordinate 7,610 of JANLQV010000109.1, forward strand.
CGCTGGCAATGCTCGGGCTCGCCTGGCCTTCGGTCCAAACGATCGCTCCACAATTTCATGGACGTGCCGTATTTGCCTCAGCCGCGATGATCATAACGATGTCGATGGTCGTTTTTGTCTTCAAGAACCGGCTATTCTCGCTTCCTTCGGCGGCGTTGAGAGAGATTTTTGCTATTCATGTCGCGCGGCTTGTCGCCACCACCTTTCTGTCGGGCCTGATGTGGCACGTTGCGCTGCCACAGGTTCCCCTGGTCTGGCTGGTGTTGCTCGCAACGCTGCAACTGCTGGTTACGCGCCTTCCTTTTGTCCCCAACAAGGATCTGGTTTTCGCCAGTCTCGCCATTTTCCTGATCGGGCATGACAGCGAGGTTGCGACGCTGATCGCGATGATCGCTGCTTCAATCCTCGCAGTGCATCTCATTCTGGGCGGTCTACTCATCCTCACCGAAGCGTTGGAAGCGCGCTTGGGATGAGGCGGTTTTTGCTCGTCTTGCTGGCGCTCTTGTCGCTTGGCACCGCTGCGGTAAGGCCGGATCCTTCACTCGGCAAGGCAGAAGCAGCGTGCCGTCCCGATGAGCCTGGTCCGGCGTTGCTGATCACTGCTGTTGGACTGAAAGATCATGATGGCCTGCTCCGCGCCGAACTTTATCCGGACAATGATGCGGACTTTCTCCAGGATGATGCTATCCTCATCAACCAGCGAAAGACGTTCCGGCGGGTGGACCTGAAACTTTCGCCTCTGGGCGCCGCCACACTTTGCTTGCGGGGGCCGGCACCCGGCCACTATGCCCTTTCGCTGCTTCATGACCGCGATCTGAATCTCAAATTCGGCCTGTTCTCGGACGGGATCGGTTTTTCAGGAAATCCCAAGCTCAGGCGATCCAAGCCGCCTGCATCAGTGGCGATCATCGCTGCCGGGCCGGGCCTCACGAGAATTAACATAATCATGAACTATCTGCATGGTTTCAGCTTCAGCCCGTTGAACCGAAAATGAAGATTGTCGACGTCTGCGCATTTTACACGCCGCACGGGGGCGGGGTAAAAACCTATATTGAGCGCAAGCTCAAGATCGGTGCTGCGATGGGCCAGGATATCGTCATCATTGCCCCATCTGCCGAGAATCGTATCGAGCACCTTCCTGATGGCGGAAGCATCATCCACATTGCCAGCCCGCAGCTGATTGTGGATCGCCGCTATCGCTATTTTGAAGGTGCCGAGGCTGTCCACCGGATACTGGACGCGGAGCAGCCCGATATCGTGGAGGCCTCATCCCCTTGGCGCACCGCGAACATTGTGGCGAGCTGGGCTGGTGAGGCGCCGCGTGCCCTGATCATGCACGCCGACCCGCTGGCGGCCTATGCCTATCGCTGGTTCGGAAAAATTTCGAGCCGTGAAACCATTGATCGCAGCTTTGATCTTTTCTGGCAGCATTTGAGGCAAATCGGCGCACGCTTCGACAGTGTCATCAGCGCCAACGAAAACCTTTCAGCGCGGTTGCGGTGCGGGGGTGTCAGGGGTGTCAGAACGATCCCGATGGGGGTTGATCCTGGCATATTTTCACCCGATCACCGCAATCCGGCGCTCCGGCGCGAATTGCTCGCCCGATGTGGCCTGGACGAAGACGCGAGCTTGCTGCTTGGGGTCGGTCGTCATAGCCCGGAGAAACGATGGCAACTCGTTATTGATGCCTGCATCGCGGCAGGACAAAATACCCCCGTTGGACTTGCCCTGGTCGGCGATGGGCGGGATCGAGCCAAGCTGGTCCGGCACATTGATCATAATCCTCATGTGCACCTGCTTGCGCCGATTACCACCCGGGCTGTTCTCGCCGAAGTCATGGCAAGCGCTGATGCCTTGATCCACGGTTGCGAATCCGAGACGTTCGGGCTGGTCGCCGCAGAAGCTGCCGCATCGGGATTACCTTTGATCGTGCCGGACGAAGGCGGAGCTTCGGATCTGGTGTCGCCGGAAAGGGGCGAGACCTATGCAGCGGGAGATGTGGCATCTGCCAGCGCGGCGATCAGGCGGCTTCTTGCGCGCGATCCAGGAAGGCTTGCGGCTGAAACCAGGAAGTTTGCGGCGCGCGCGCCAACCATTGACGAGCATTTCAAAACGCTATTTGAAACCTACCTGCTGATGCGTAGCGCTTCGCGCCGGGCGGCATAGCTCACCGTAAGTTACCGCTGGCACGTGATACAAATGCAGGTCGCGAGGCTTGCGGATATTGGCCTGCGCTGACGTCCTTCCATCATGAGCGCACATACGACACCGCATCTTGAAGCCGACGGGCAGTGCTATACGCCCGAGTTAGGGCACTACCCGCACGTTACCCGTATACGGATTGATACGCGCGGCTTTCCGATCTGGTGGAAACTGTTCAACTTCTTGAGCCGTAATTGCTCGCGCTAAACATTCCCCGATACAGCGATTCTCGGGTTTTTCAGCGTCAAATCCCTGTCTTTTCAAGCAACGTGGGCTATGTCACTCACGATGGCGAAACGTTGGCGAGAACAGTCGTGAAGGCAACGCGCGGGCTTGAAGCTGTTTTCATGGCGAATCGTCCAGCTTTGCTGCGCTACGTGCGTGCCCGTCTGCGCAGCGAGGGCGAATCGGAAGATATCTTGCAGGATCTCTGGCTGAAGCTCTTGACCCTTGAAACGGGGCCTGTGTCGGAACCACTCGCCTATCTTTACCGCATGGCTGAAAATCAGGTGCTGGATCGCAGGCGTTCCGCAATGCGCAGAACGAACAGGGAGACCGAATGGACCAAAGGGCAAATTGACGGCACGGTTGACAGTTCGGTCGATGCTCAACCTTCGGCGGAGCGGATCTTGATTGCTCGCGATTTTCTGAAGCATGTAAACGATGCGCTTGATGCGTTGCCAGATCGCACGGCTTTTGCGTTTCGTGCCGCCCGGATTGAGGGAACTCCACAAAAGGAAATTGCCGTCGCAATGGGGGTCAGCTTGAGCGCAGTGGAAAAACATCTGCAAAAGGCTTATCGGGCAGTGATTGAGGTGCAGCAGGGTTTGGATGCGGAACACACACAGCCAGAGCGTCTAGGTTCAGAGGGGCTGGACCATGTCGGCTGAACTGCAGATGGACGAAGCGGCTGTATGGCATGCGCGCCTTTCCAATCCGGCTGTCCCGGCTGAAGAGTGGGTGGGGTTTACAGACTGGCTTGAAGCCGATCCGGCAAACGCTGAGGCCTATGATGCCGTGGCACTGTGCGATGCAGAATTGGGTGACGCACTCGAAGTCTCGAAGCGGCATAGTTTAATCGCCCAGAATGACGATGAAATCGTGCCTTCTCCCTGGTACCGTCGACGCAGTTTTCTGGCGATAGCGGCAAGTGCCGCTTTGGCATTGCTGATCACGCCGGCTTTGATCCCGGGCCGCGACCTGAAGACTTATGAAACCGGCCCCGGGGAAACACGGGACATCGCACTTTCCGACGGATCACAGGTCGCGATGAACGGCGGCACGCGCCTGAAACTGGACAGCAAGACCAACCGGTTTGCGCGGCTTGAAGCCGGAGAGGCCGTCTTCACAATTCGTCATGACCCCGCCAATCCATTTGTCGTTGAAACAGCGGACTCAACCTTGCGAGACATAGGCACTATCTTCAACGTGCGACAGGATGATGACGGGCTCGAAGTCACCGTTGCGGCTGGTGCGATCCAATATAACCCTGCGCAAGAGGCCGTCACCGTCCAGGCGGGCAACCGACTTCAGGTTTTGCGGAAGCGCCCTGTTCCAATCATCTCGAAAATAGAACCCGGCTCTGTGGCAGGCTGGCGGGAAGGGCGTTTAACCTATCAGGATGCGCCATTCAGATTGATCGCAACCGATCTGACGCGATCGCTCGGCACCCCTGTCAGCGTATCAACTGAGGTTGCGAACCGGCGCTTTACCGGGGTCATTCGCGTCGATCGCGATTCAAGACTGTTCTTTGGGCGACTAGAATCCTTGCTCGGTGTTCGCGCGCGACATACAGCCCAGGGATGGCAACTGACTTCTTGAGCCGATGAGGTACGCGTTTCCGGCAATTTTGATGGCCGCCAGCATTTGCGCATCACCAGCGCTTGGCGAGAACAGGCATGATTTCAACATTCCCGCACAACGGCTGGATTTGGCGCTGATCGCCCTTGGCAGTCAGGCCCGGATTTCAATCGGTGGCGTCGACGCGCGTCTTTCAATTGCGCGCAGCAAATTGGTTCGCGGTCGGATGTCGGTTTCGCACGCGCTTCGTGTGATGCTTCATGATACCGGATTTGATTTTGTGATGGTGGACGACAGCACGGTTCGCATCGTCAGCGCGGTCGTAAGCCGCAAGCCCCCGGCAAAGCCGGAAACACCGCGTCCAATGTCGATCCGTCCCGCTCAAGATAGCCCCGCGCCGGACATCATTGTGACCGCCAGCAAGCAACAACTGAGCCTTGATCGGTATCCCGGCTCGGTACACGTGGAAACCGTCGGCGGCATTGGGTTATCCGAAAATTTGGGAACCAATGCCCTGATCGCGCGTTTGCCAGCGCTGACATCGACAAATCTCGGTCCAGGTCGAAACAAGATATTCGTGCGGGGGATCGCCGACAGCAGTTTCTCCGGCCCAACCCAATCGACGGTGGGACTCTATCTTGGCGAGCTGAGGCTGACTTATAACGCGCCGGAGCCCGATTTGCGGCTCTATGACATTGACCGGATAGAAGTCATCGAGGGGCCTCAAGGGACGCTTTATGGCGCTGGAGCGTTGGGCGGCATCATCCGGATCATCCCCAATTCCCCGGCGACCGATGCATTTCATGCGTCTGCCAGCGCCGGTGTGTCGACGACCGAAAGCGGTGCCTCCGGCTTTGATGCTGCCGGCACAATCAACGCTCCGCTTCTGGGCGATAAGGCAGCGTTGCGTGTGACCGGCTACAAACAAGTCGAAGCTGGCTATATCGACAATGGCCTGACAAATTCGCGCAACAGCAATCGCTCCAAAATCGAGGGCGGTCGCGCCACGCTTCGTGTGCAACCCGGAAATCGCTGGACGGTCGATATTGGCGGGGTCATCCAGAACATCGGCACACGAGATGGCCAGTATGCCGAACGGGGTCTGCCGCCGCGAACCCACAATGCGCAATTCGCCCAACCGTTTGATAATGATTTCAAGGCACTGAATCTCGTCATCATGAAGGATTGGGATGGCTTGTCTCTGGTGTCGAGCACCGGAATTGTCGAACATGATCTTTCGTCACGCTTTGACGCGACCGGCTATTTGGGTCAACCCGGCGTGCTTGTCTATGACGAGAGCGACCGGATTCGCCTCATCACCCACGAGACTCGCGTGTCACACAAATCCGGCAATGGCGCGACTTGGGTAGCCGGGCTCAGCGTGTTGGACAGCATCGACCGGGTGGAACGATCATTAGGACCTATTGGCGTTCCCACGATGCTCGCGGCTGTGCGCAACACGAAGACCGAGATTGCCGTTTTCGGCGAAGCGACCCACTCCATTACACCGCGCGTGTCGGCGACGCTTGGTGCCCGGCTTGTCTATGCGCGGACGATTGGCGAAGTGCTGGGCGGCGTCGGTCCGGAATTCGAACCGAAGCGATCCGAGAAGCGCATTCTGCCGACTGCCGCAATCTCCTGGAAACCGCGCCCGAACTTGCTCACCTTCCTGCGCTATCAAACCGGATTCAGGAGTGGCGGCATCGCAATCAGTGGCGGCCAGATCAACACCGCGCAACGTTTTGACGCAGATGAAATTCATACAGCTGAACTCGGACTGCGCTTTGGGGACGTTGAAAGCGAGCGAAGTGGTCGTTTTTCCGCTGGAATGACTGGCTTTTTTGCGATCTGGAAAGACATTCAGGCAGACCTCATCGGCAACACCGGCCTGCCGTTCACCGATAATATCGGGCGTGGCCGGATCTTCGGGCTCGAAGCAAACGCGAAATGGCGCCCCGCGGACGATTTGACACTGGAGGCCGCATTCTTCCTGAATGACAGCGCGCTCGTGGCACCCGCGCTTGGGTTTGAGGATGCCAATGAGCGGCGCCTTCCCAATGTCGCCAAGGCTGGCGGCCGATTCAGCGCCGGCTGGGATGAGCCGCTTTCCGACACATTGGTGTTCAAGTTGAATGGCACAGCGCGCTACGTCGGCCAATCGAGCCTGGGCACGACCGCGCCCCTGATCCTCGAGCAAGGCGGATATGCCCAAGTTGACATGTCCACAGGTCTGGATGCGGGCAAATGGCGGATCACGCTTGATGCGACCAACCTGCTGAATGTGACCGGCAACAGCTTTGCCTATGGCAATCCTTTTTCGGTTGGGCTTGGCCGGCAAATCACGCCCATCCGGCCCCGGACGTTCAGGATTGGGATGCATATCGGGTTTTAAGTTTGATTTGACCTCGCTGCTGCAGGAGTCTCTGGTGAATAGAGTTGAACACGGGCTAGTGAGCAAGGTTCCGGCCATTACGCTGGGATTTTGGGTAATAAAAATCCTCGCGACAACGTTTGGCGAAACCGCAGGTGACACGGTCAGCATGTCGATGGGGTTTGGATATCTTGTCGGATCGATCATATTTTTCGCCGTTCTGGCGGGATTTGTGTGGTGGCAAATTGCGGCAAGCCGGTTCCACCCGTTGCTCTATTGGGCGACAATCATCACCTCGACGACAGCGGGGACCACAATGGCGGACTTCGCAACACGGTCTTTGGGGATTGGCTATGCCGGGGGCTCCGCAATCCTTCTCGCTTGCGTGGTCGGCAGTCTGTGCGTCTGGCATTGGGCCACGGGCTCAATCTCCGCTACGGCGGTTCGAGAGCCGAAGGCGGAATTATTTTATTGGACGACGATCACGTTTTCACAAACGCTCGGGACCGCGCTTGGTGACTGGACCGCCGATACCGGCGGCTTGGGCTATGGCGGAGCGGCTGCCGTTTTTGGTGCTCTGCTAGCAATCCTCGCAGCGTTTTATTTTTGGACCGCGATGAGCCGTGTTTTTTTGTTCTGGGGGGCCTTCATCCTGACACGTCCTCTGGGTGCCACGGTGGGTGATCTGCTCGATAAGCCTCTTGATCATGGCGGGCTCGCTTTCAGCCGACCGATCGCATCGTTGGTCCTGGCCGTGGCAATTCTGGCGCTTGTGACTTTCTTGCCTCAGCGCCCCGGGCAACATCCTGAGTGAGTCGGTGCTGGTGTTAGAGCATCGTGC
>JANLQV010000253.1:0-2587 GCA_031368025.1 Sphingomonadales bacterium
GTGCCGGACAACGTTCCTAATCAGGCGATGTTGACCGAATATCTGGGCAAGCCGCTCACCAAAATTCCCGATCCGTTCGGCAAGTTTGAAAGCTTTGCGCATCACAACAACGCGATGCTCCGCGCGTTTCTCGACCAGTTCGGGTTCGATTATGATTTCGTCTCCTCGACAGAAAAATATTGCAGCGGGCAGTTCGACGAGCCCCTCAAGAACGTCCTGCGCCATTTTCAGGCGATCATGGACATCATGCTGCCCACGCTGCGCAAGGAACGCGCTGCAACCTATTCACCGGTGCTGCCGATCAGCGCGAAGAGCGGGATCGTGTTGCAAGTGCCGGTGGAGGTGATCGACGTCGATGCGGGCCTGATCCGTTTCGAGGATGAAGGCGAAACCGTCACCCAGTCGATCCTTGGCGGGCAGGCCAAGCTCCAGTGGAAGGTCGATTGGGCGATGCGTTGGGTCGCGCTCGGAGTCGATTACGAAATGTACGGCAAGGACCTGACCGATAGCGGCACCCAGTCAGGCAAGATCGCGCAGGTCCTCGGCGGGCGCAAGCCCGAGGGGCTGATCTACGAGATGTTCCTCGATGAAAAGGGAGAGAAAATCTCCAAGTCCAAGGGGAACGGCCTGAGCTTGGAGCAATGGCTGACCTATGGCACCGAAGAGAGCCTGTCCTTCTACGCCTATCGCGAGCCCAAAAGCGCGAAACAGCTTCACCTCGGCGTAATCCCGCGCGCGGTGGATGAATATTTCCAGTTTCGCGGCAATTATCCGGCGCAAGCGGTTGAGCAGAAGCTCGGCAACCCTGTGCACCACATCCATGATGGCAAGGTGCCTGTCGGGATTCCTCCAGTCACCTTTGGTTTGGTGCTGAATTTGGTCGGCGTGCTTGGATCGAATGTTACAGAAGCGCAGGTCGCTGAATATCTCGATAATTACATCGGCGAACCCACATCTGACGATGAACTAAACAAGATGATCAGCCTCGCCCTTGCTTACAATCGGGATTTCATTGCACCGACGCTCAAGCGCCGTGCGCCCGAAGGTTTGGAGATTGCGGCGTTGGAACGGCTGGACACCGAACTGGCCACGCTCCCCCCCAATGCGAGCGCCGAGGATATCCAGAATATCGTCTACGAGATCGGCAAAACCGGCGGCTTCGAAAATCTGCGCGACTGGTTCAAAGCGCTCTACGAAACATTGCTCGGCTCAAGCGCGGGTCCGCGCATGGGGAGCTTCATTGCGCTTTACGGGATCGGGAATAGTCGCAAGCTGATTGCGGAGGCGCTTGCATGACGGGATTTGAGTTGGCCCAGATCAACATCGGGCGCTTTCACAAACCCGCAACCGACACGGCAAATGCCGATTTCATGAACGCGCTTGATGCTGTGAACGCGATCGCCGACGCCTCAGATGGCTTCGTCTGGCGGCTGGTCGGGGAGGGTAACAACGCGACCGACATCGCGGTCTCTGCGGACGATCCCAACCTTGCGGTCAACATGTCGGTCTGGCGCGACGTCGAGAGTCTGGCAGCCTTTGCCTATCGCAGCACCGATCACCTGACGATCATGCGCCGACGGCGCGAATGGTTCGAGCACATGGAATTCTACATGGCGCTCTGGTGGGTGCCCGCCGGACATCGCCCGACCGTCGAGGAGGGAGTGGCAAAGGTCACGCTCCTGTCGGTGAACGGTTCGACACCGGATGCATTTTCTTTCCGCCAGCCGTTCGCTGCACCGGATGGCATGCCCGCGCATCCGATCCTCGACGAGTGTGCCTGAGGCCGGGATGCCCAGCTTCTCAAAATGTTGACAAGCATCTGAAATCGCTTCACAAAATCGCATGGCTATAGTGTTGCGTATCGTGTGCGGTGTTCTGTTGGTGCCTGTCGCGCTGTTTCTTCTGGCTTTCCTGCTTTTCGAATGCTCCGCGAACTTCAGCGCAGGTTTCTCGTTTTCCCGACCGGTGGCGCTGGGCATCGATATTTTCGAAATCTATCTGACGTCGCTTTTCACGGTTCTGCTTGGAATGACGGCGTTTAATCGGTGGGGCCGCTTGCCGTGGTGGCAAACGGCACCCGCGATATTGCTGCTTTCGGTCGTCCCGATGATCATCGTGCCCCTGCTGTATTGGCTGACATCCTGAGCCGGTCGAAATCGATCATTGCCTAACGCTTCAACGCAATCCAGTCGTCGATCTTCTTTTCCAGCACCGCCATCGGCAGCGCGCCAGTCATCAGCACTTGTGCGTGGAATTCGCGCGGATCGAATTTGGCGCCAAGTGCGGCCTGTGCCCTCGCCTTGAGCTTCAAGATCGTCAACTGGCCAATTTTGTATGCGAGCGCCTGTCCCGGAATGGCGATATAACGTTCGACCTCTGCAGTAGCGTCGGTTCGGCCCATCCCTGAATTGTCGAGCATGTATTGAATCGACTGGTCTCGCGTCCAACCCTTGGCATGGATTCCGGAATCGACGACCAGACGCATCGCGCGGAGCATCTCGTCGTTCAGGCCACCAAATCGGTCGTAGGGATCGCTTTCGACGCCCAACTCTTTCCAGAGGCTTTCTGCGTAGAGCGCCCAACCTTC
>JANLQV010000275.1:0-5569 GCA_031368025.1 Sphingomonadales bacterium
TGAAATTCTTCGTCGATACCGCCGACACCGCCGAAATCGCCGATCTGGCCGCCACCGGGTTGCTCGATGGGGTGACGACCAACCCCTCGCTGATCGCCAAATCCGGTCGCGATTTCAGAGAGGTTACGAAGGAAATCTGCGATCTGGTCGATGGCCCGGTAAGCGCCGAAGTGATCGCGCTCGACCACGCCGGGATGATGCGTGAGGCTGAAATCCTCCGCAAGATCGCCGATAACGTGTGCATCAAGGTGCCGCTGACGATCGACGGCTTGAAGACCTGCAAGAAATTGCGCGACGACGGCACGATGGTCAACGTGACGCTTTGCTTTTCCGCCAACCAGGCGCTGCTCGCGGCCAAGGCGGGGGCGAGCTTCATTTCGCCGTTTGTGGGGCGCCATGACGATAATGGTTTTGACGGGATGGCGCTCATCGCCGACATCCGCCTGATCTACGACAATTACGATTTCGCGACCGAGATCCTCGTCGCCAGCGTCCGCCATCCGATCCATGTTTTGGAATCAGCGCGGATCGGCGCCGACGTGATGACTGCGCCGCCCGCCGTCATCAAATCGCTGTTCAACCACGTCCTGACCGACAAGGGCATTGCCGGCTTCCTCGCTGACTGGGAAAAGACCGGGCAGAAGATCGGGTGAGCAATACGGCGCTGGTTAGCGCCTGGGGCGATCATCTCCGTCAGGACCGGCGGCGCTCGCTCCACACCGTCCGCGCCTATGTGGCAACCGCCGAACGGTTGCTGGAATTCCTGTGCGATCACCAGGGCGGGCCGCCCCGGCTCGACGGGCTGCACGCCTCAGACCTGCGCGCGTTCCTCGCCCGGCGGCGGATTGAGGGGATCGGCAATGCCAGCGCCGCGCGCGAGCTTTCCGCTGTGCGCGGGTTCCTGATCTTTGCGGGCGGCAACGATGCCGTGCCAAGGCTCAAAGGCCCCAGGGTCAAAAAGGGCCTGCCCCGCGCAATTTCGCCCGATGAAGTGATTTCGCTGGCCGAGGACGTGGCCGAGCAGGCCGGGGAGGCCTGGATTGCTGCACGCGACTGGGCGATCCTGTTGCTCCTCTACGGTGCCGGATTGCGGATCAGCGAAGCGCTCGGCCTGACCGGGCGCGTGCTCCCGCTGGAACGCGTGCTCCGCGTCACGGGCAAGCGCGAAAAAACCCGGATCGTCCCTTTGCTTGCGCCCGTGGCCGATGCGATCAACGCCTATGTTGCGCTGTGCCCCCATGGAACCGCAATGGACGAACCGCTGTTCCGGGGCAGCAGGGGCGGGCCGCTCAATCCGGCGATCATCCGCCGCTCGGTGAGGGCGGCACGAATGCGTCTCGGGTTGGGGGAGCGGACAACGCCGCACGCGCTGCGCCACAGTTTCGCGACGCATTTGCTGGCGGGCGGGGCGGATTTGCGTAGCCTGCAAGAATTGCTCGGCCATGCAAGCCTGAGTTCAACACAGATCTACACTGCGGTGGATGCCGCCTATCTACTGGATGTTTACAGGAACGCCCATCCGCGGGCTTGATGCCCCTAGTGGCTGTGCCCCGATGACGGATAGACGAACTGCCGCAACAGCCCGGTCCGCTCGAACGGTTTCCACGTGCCCTCATCCTGCGCCAGCCGATCAGCGATCGCATAAAGCACCACTGGATTGACGCCGAGCCCGCAATGGCTGCCATAAACCCGGATATTGTCCGTCAGCGAATCTTCGGGCTCGATGCAATTCTGCCAGGCGACGATGCCGTCTTCCTTGGTGAAAATGGCCGTCGAGGGGACAGGCGGCGGCAAATGGCTTTCGCGCAATTGTTCATCAACGCCCGGATCGTCGAGCTTGTGCCCGGTGAATTTCTGGTAAGACCGCCAGGCATTGGAAGAACGCGGATTTCCGACAATCGGCGAGCCTAGGGTAATGATCTGGCGGACGAGATCGGGGCGACGGCGCGAAAGCTGTCGCGCCATCATGCCGCCAAGGCTCCAGCCAACAAGGCTGACCTTCTCGCCGGTGTCGGCATGAACCTCCTCAAGCCGTGCGATCAAATGCTCACCTTCATGGCCAATCGCCTTGGGGCCAAGGTTGCGACCAAGATTCCAAGTGTGGGCATCATAGCCCATCCGGGTCAGGAAACGCCGGAGCAGGCCGGTTGACAGGTCGGACGTGATGAAACCGGGCAGAACGAGCACCGGATGCCCATCGCCACGCGGCGCCATGGCAAGCAGCGGAGCCGCCATCGGCATCGATCCAAGCTCGAATAACGCCCGCACCGGCTCAGTCAGGGCCAGGAACATGGATGGCGGTGCGACCTTATCTGTTTGATTATCCTGCATTATTTTTTGTTTCCTCTTCCTTGACCAACATGCTGCGTTGTTTTGAGTCGTCGCGCAAGCTTTTTGCGTAGTTAATTGCAACCGGCCAAGGGGCGCACTTGCTGGAATTAACCGTCAATGGTGATGGACGCGACTGGAACGCACGGGCATTGACTGACGGCTCAGCCGGAGTGTCATGATGAAACCGATCCTTGCCCTGACGGCACTAGCCGCGCTTGCCACACCATTGGCGGCTGCAGAAAATCCGCCGTTCGTCATTGCCGAAACGGGGCAGGGTTACTGGCGTCTGGACGAAGCCGTGCGCGCCGTCGGGAACCGCGAAGCGACGATCATGATCGCGCCGGGCACTTATCGCGATTGCGCCGTCCAGACCGCGGGCATCATCACGTTCCGGGCGGCACGCCCGGGCAGCGTGATTTTCGATGGCGGCATCTGCGAGGGCAAAGCTGCACTCGTCCTGCGCGGACAGGGTGCGCGGATCGACGGGCTGGTGTTTCAGAACATGCGCGTGCCCGACGGCAATGGCGCGGGCATCAGGCTCGAACAGGCCAATCTCGAAGTTTCCAGCGCCATCTTTCGCAATTCTGAAGAAGGCATTCTGTCGGGCGCGGACAAGACTGGAAACGTTACAATCGACCAGTCGACTTTTTCCGGGCTCGGCCGCTGCGACCGCGACCTTTCCTGCGCCCATTCGATCTACATCGGCTATTATGGCAGCCTGACCGTCACCCGCAGCCGTTTCGAACGCGGGCGCGGCGGGCACTATGTCAAAAGCAATGCCGCGCGCACTGACGTTCGCAATTCAAGCTTTGACGACACTCAAGGCCATACGACCAACTATATGATCGACTTGCCCGCAGGGGCCATCGGCACGATCGCGGGCAACGCCTTCGTCCAGGGTCGGGACAAGGAAAATTATTCGGCGATGATTGCTGTGGCGGCCGAAGCGCGTGCGCATCCGTCGCGCGGGCTGACAATCACCGACAATGACGCGACCTTGGGCGCGGGCGCAAACAACACCGTGTTCGTCGCGGATTGGAGCCACGAGCCGCTGCGGGTTTCAGCCAACCGCCTCGGGGCAGGGATCAAACCCTTCGAGACGCGTTGATCAGCGGGCGAGGGCCGCTTTCAAAAGTTTCGGATTATAGAGCGACTGCCCCTCGGTCTGGATCAGCGGATCGGCCCAACGGCGCGTGCCAGCCCAGCGTATTTGGAGCGTATCGGCCACTGCCTGCATATCCCCACCGTCGCGCAGCGATTGCTGGAGGCTGGCAAGCGCCACGCTCGCCGCGTCCAGTGTCGCGCGGGGAGCCTCAAGCCCCGGCGCCTGATAACGGGCGTCGATCCCGCCGAGCATCGTCCGCGCCGCCTCGAGCATCGTGATCGCGGTCGCCGGATCATGATCCGCCAGAGCGGTCTGCGCTGCACCAAGCGCCACGAAATAATCGGCCAGCACATTGGCCAGACCATATTTTGCATCGCCGCGCGATGGACAAGCCTTGGGGTCAAGCGCGCGGACATAAGTGGCAAGGCCGCGCAGGATCGCAGGTGAGGGCGGCGGGCCGTCGAATTCCTCGACGATCAGCCCGCGGATGAATTTTTCGAGCCCGCGTTCGTCGACGCGCGAAACCTTGGGTGTATCGAAAGTCAGATCCGGGATCGGCTTGGGGTTGAAGACACCATCCCCCCGATGCGAACTCAGCAGCGACGATGTGACGTCTGCGGTTCCGGGTGCGGCTGATACTCCGGGAAAATGAAAGCCGGGATTGCTGCGCCCACCCCGGTGGCAACTCATACAGCTTAGCCCCGCCCGCGCCGCCTGCCCGCCGAGCACCATCGGATCGCGAAACGCGACCGAGCCATAGACGAGCGAAACGATGTCAGACGATTCGTCGGGAATGCATTCTTCGGGCCGCGTCGTCAGCAAATGAAGTCGCATTCCCGACGCAAGCCAGTTCGCCTCGCGAATCGGCAGGGGAGCGCTTGCACTGGCCGCCGCGCACGCGAAGAAGATCAGGCCAAGGCCCCTTAGGCCAAGGCACCTCAGGAATGCGGCGAGTGGCCGGCCGCGATCCAACGCCGCAATTCCTCCGCCTCGGCACAGCCAAAGCGGCACTGGGTATCGAGCGCCGCCAGCTTGAGCTTCGCCCCCGCAAGGTCCCCGCGTTCGACCATCAGTTCGCCATAATATTCGGTCGCCCCGCGATGGTTGGGGGCGACCGCAAGCGCGGCAAGATAATAACTTTCCGCCACGTCAAACCGCTTGAGTTTGCGATTGGCAAAACCGAGATAGGTCAGGATGTCGGGATGCGGACCGAAACTGGCCTGCGCCGATTTGAGGGTAGCGATCGCATCCTCATAGCGATGCTCGTTGATCAGCGAGACGGCATCGAGATAGAGCGCGTCGCCCGCCGCTGCACTGGCAAAAAGAAGGCTGCGGTCCGGAGCCAACGACGCCGCGGGTGTTCCCGAAAGTGCCGCAGTGACGGCATCCAGGGCGCCCTTCAATTCGGCCGCCGTCGGGCAGGTACCGCCGCATGCAGTGGCTTTGGCTTGCAAAGAGGCAAGCGTCGCTTCGGCGTCCGGCTTGTCGCCCAATCTGGCATAGGTCACGCCAAGTTCGCGCCAGGCGCTCGTCATGTTCGGATCGATCTTGGTGGCTTTTTCGAGAAACTTCTTCGCGCCCTTCAAGTCGCCCAAGCCCTGTCGGGAAATCCCCGCCAGATAGTTGGTGTTGGCATCACGCGGTGCGCTCGCCAGCACATGGTCGAACGCCGTCTTCGCGGCCTTGAAATCCTTTGCCTGGAGCGCGGCCGTTCCCTTGGTGTATTCGGCGACAGGATCATATTGCGGCGCGGAGCTGCTTGGATAGCTGCCGCCACCTCCGCCGCCTCCGCCACCGCCCGACGCGAACAACGGGCTGCCCAATGCGAGCATCACCACCAAAGTCGACGAAAAAACCGGCCTGCGCATCTCGAAACCCTCCGCCCATTTTTATATCATTGTGGGAATTCGTCCTACCAAGCCGAAAAGTTACGCCCGATCAGCACGATGCACAAGGCTCACCTGCAATTGCTTTGTGGCCCGGCGATCAGGTCAAGGCAGCGTCCGTCAATCTCACCAGCCGGGACGTCGAGCCCGATGAGGCTGGCGAGCGTGGGCATGATGTCAACGGTTTCGATTGCATTGGGCTGTTCAAAGCCGGTCATTCCCTTCCACCAGAACAGGATCGGCACGC
>JANLQV010000287.1:0-8317 GCA_031368025.1 Sphingomonadales bacterium
GTCGCGATCAAGAACGGACAGCACAACGGTACAGGATATTTTTCCGACAACCGCGCCTCAGCCAACTTGCGTGGAACGTGTTTCCCCCTTGCCGACATGCCCGACAAGATAATGGAATCGTTTGATTTGAGCGATTGCAGAGAAGCATCGCGCCTCACAGGCTGACCTCGTTCGTGTGGAACGCCTGTCATGACGACGGCGGCCGGTAACAAAGCGATGGCAAGGTAGACCAGCAGCCCACCGGGCCAACCGAATTTGTTCTGCAAGTGGTGATGCAGATGATCGCGGTCAGCGGCCATAGGGGATTGCCCCCTGCGCAACCTGACAAAAGTCAATCTGAAGGAATCGAGGACAGGCGTTGCAAAAAGCAGCATCAACTCTTCTGCCGAAATCGCACGGCCCATGTGTCGCCCCGGCGAATTATAGATTGCGATCGAAAGGAGGCCGACGGCCGTGGCAAAGCCGTAAGAGCCGCCATCTCCCAGGAATAGCCTGCCTTTCAAATTGAATCCGAGCAGAACGATGAGCCCCGAGCACAAAATCAATATCGGGAAAAGCAGCGGTTCCGGTGCTCGCGAACCCATTAGGCCAAGCCATCCCAAACAAAGGCTCACAACCAATCCGTTCTTGCCGTCTGCCATATTGACCGCGTTGACCAGACCGACGCAACATATCGTAGTGAAAATCACTGCCAGCGGAGTCAGCGCCAATCCGATTTCGAAGCCCGTCGTTGCAAAGCTTAGTGTGCGAACATTGAATAGCGGATCAATGATTGCGATCGATGCGAATACCAGCATGGAAAGCAATATCCGGTCTCGCGCCGCCAGCGAACGTCGATCATCTGCCATGCCCAGAAGCGCCATCGCGGCCGCCGCGATGGCATAAAAAAGCAGCGACTGTTGAAACTCCGGCCGCCCGAACCAAAATATCCCCAACACCATCGCTGGCAGAATGGCGCAGCTCAAGGCCAGACCACCCAACAGGGGAGTCGCGGCCTTGTGCATCTTGCGATCGCTGGGCGCGTCCATGAGACCGAGTATTGTACAAACAGGCGTCGCGCGCATCGCAAGAACGCCGGTCGTCGCGGCACACACAAAGCAAACGAACAATAAGCCAGGGAAAAACATTGGTGTCGGAATATCCAACTAAACGAACTCGGACCGCATTGAGGCAGTGACGCACGCGTCCCTAATTCCCCTCTCCCGTCCAGTCTACTTCAAAACTCGATCAAGTCGCGGGTTGGCGGACCACGGCCCGAAGCTCTGTCGGGTTTATGCAATCGCCATCACCGCCTAAACCTTCAAATCCCGCGCAATCGCCTTCCTTGTTCCATCCCCATAAGGCGGCATGAAGCCTGCTAATTTGGCGATATTGATCTTGGGTTGGTGATAAACGCTCTTGGCGTGGCTGAAGGTTTTGAAACCTTCGTGGCCGTGATAGGAACCCATGCCTGAGGGGCCGACGCCGCCGAAAGGCAGTTCCTCCATCGAAACATGGAACACCACATCGTTGACGGTCACGCCGCCCGATACGGTCCTGTCGAGCACTTTGCGCTTCTCGCCTTCTTCGCTACCAAAATAATATAGGCCAAGCGGGCGATCATGTTTGTTGACATAATCGATCGCCTCTTCGACCCGTTCATAGGTCTTGATCGGAAGGACGGGGCCGAAGATTTCTTCCTGCATCACCTTCATGTCATCGGTCGGGTTGCGGACAAGATAGAGCGGCATCTTGTTGCCGTTCGAGGCCGCAAAATCCTCATTGGCCGGATTGATCTCGACCACATCGGCGCCTTTTGCGCGCGCATCATCAAGATAGCCGTTCAGCCGGTCGCGGTGGCGGCTGTTCATCACCGAGGTATAGTCGGGATTATCGAGCAGCGTCGGATACATCACCGAAACCGCCTTCCTCATCCCTTCGACAACCATGTTTTCCTGCTCCTTGGGCACCATCAGATAATCGGGTGCGAGGCAGATTTGTCCCGCATTCATCATCTTGCCAAGCGCGATGCGCTGGGTCGCGGAGGCAATGTCGGCGGAACGGCCGATGATCGTGGGTGACTTGCCACCCAGTTCGAGCGTCACCGGCGTCAGATTATCGGCGGCAGCATGAAGAATGTGTTTGCCGATGCCGGTCGCGCCGGTGAAGATCAGGTGGTCGAAGGGCAGCTCGGCGAAGGCCTTACCCACATCGGGTCCGCCGCTGACGAACAATGCCTCGGTCGCGTCGAAATATTTGGGCCCGACGTTTTCGAACAGGGCTGCGACGGTGGGCGTGTATTCCGACGATTTCACCATCACCCGGTTTCCCGCTGCAAAAGCGCCAGCGATCGGCCCCATCGTCAGCTGAACAGGAAAATTCCAGGGCGCGATGATACCCACAGCGCCCTTGGGCTGAAACTCGATGATGCCCTTTGCGCCAAGCAGGCCAAGCGGAAAATCAAGCTTGCGTCGCTCAGGCCTCATCCATTTGTCGAGATGCTTGATCGAATGTTTGAGCGTGCGGATCGAGCCGGTGATGTCGGCAATCCAGCTCTGTTCGGCGCTGCGATGGCCAAAATCCTCGGACATGGCGTCCACAAAAGCTTGGCCATGATCCACCAACAGGGCCACTGCCCTTTGCAGTCGATCCTTGCGAATGGCAGCGGGTACAGGAAGCTCGGCCGTGAAAGCTGTCCGCTGCGCCTGCAGCGCCGCCAGCATCTGATCCTTGGTCATCGACATTCTCCGCTCCGCATTTTTGGTTTTGAATTGCAATCCGATATGGCGGGGGTGGCGGGTAAGGGCAAGTCAAAGTCGGCTTGAGCGCTCAGCGATTTCTTGATTCCGGTATCGTATCATCAAGAATTTTGGACTAGCCCGCAAGGTGATCCATCGGAAAGGGCGTGGCGTGGCATTTTTGGTAACCGGAGCAGCGGGCTTTATTGGCTACAGCCTGGCGGAGCGCCTTCTGGCACGCGGTGAGGCTGTCATCGGCATCGACAACATCAACGACTATTACGATCCCGCTCTGAAAAGAGCGCGCATCAAGGATCTGACTGACCGCCATGGCAACCAGTTCACCTTCAGACTGGTCGATTTTTCCGATGAGGTTGCCCTGGACAAGGCTCTCGATGACATTTCGTTCGACCGGATCGCGCACCTCGGCGCGCAAGCCGGCGTCCGATATTCGATCGACAACCCGCGCGCCTATGTCCGATCTAACCTTGTCGGGCATCTCAACATGCTTGAAGTTGCCCGCGCCCGAAAAGTCCCGATGGTCTATGCTTCCAGTTCCTCGGTCTATGGCGGCAATACAAATCTGCCGTTCAGCGTCGAAGATCGCGTCGATCATCCGATCTCGCTCTATGCCGCAACAAAACGCGCGGACGAGCTGATGAGTGAAACCTATGCCCATCTCTACCGCATCTCGCTGACAGGACTTCGTTTTTTCACTGTCTATGGCCCCTGGGGCCGGCCCGATATGGCCATGTGGATATTCACGCGTGACATTCTGGAAGGGCGCCCAATCCCCGTCTTCAATCACGGCAAGATGAAAAGGGATTTCACTTACATTGACGACATCATTTCGGGGGTCGTCGCTTGCCTTGATTCACCCCCGCTTGATGATGGCCTGGTCAAGCCAGGCGGCAGCAAGTCGCCGCATCGGCTTTACAACATTGGCAACAACAAGTCCGAAGAACTGATGGACATGATCGCAATGATCGAAGCGGAATGCGGGCGAAAGGCAGAATTTGATTTCCAGCCGATGCAGCAGGGAGATGTGCCCGAATCGCACGCGAATATTGATGCGATTGCAGCGGATCTGGGCTATGCCCCAACCACGCCAATTTCCATCGGCGTGCCTCGCTTCGTCAATTGGTACAAGAGCTTCCACGGCCTTTGACGTGAATTCAGGGCCGCCGACCAGCTATTGCTGAATCATCCATAGCGGAAAGGCTGCAAGAGCCATCAAGGCACCAAGCGGCAGGCGATCTGCTGCATCGATCTTGTTTCCGCTGGCGATCCGCATCATCACATAAAGCAGCCCTACACTGCTCGCGCCGAGCAAGACAAAGGGGAGGCTTTGCCAGCCGAGCATCGCGCCGATTGCGCCCAACATCTTGGGATCACCGCCGCCCAGCCCTTCCCGCTTGCGAAGCCATCGATACGTGACGGCGATCAAGGCAAGCGTTCCGTATCCTGCAGCCGCGCCAATCGCCCTGTCCAATATAGGTGGAGCAAGGCCGGTCAATCCCGACGCGATCCCAACAAGCGCAAGCGACGCTGTCAACCGATCCGGCAGCCAGAAATGCTTCACGTCGAGCGCAGCCAGCACAACCAGCAGCCAACCGAACAATGCGCCCATAAATCCGGCTTGGCCCGGCGCAACGAACATCGCTGCACTGCCGATCAGCGCGCACAAAGTTTCGATGACGATGTGTGATCGATCGATTTCGGCTCCGCAGGTCCGGCATTTTCCATGAAGCCAGGCATAGCTGATCAGCGGAACCAGATCCCGCGCCTTGATCGCCCGACCGCAATGGTCGCAGTGCGAGCGCCCCCTGGAGACGCCCTCCCCCTTAGGCCAGCGCAAGACAAGCGTTGCCAGAAAGCTGCCCGCAATCAGCCCGAGCAGCGCGCCGCCCAGCGCCCAGGTCCAAAGAGGTAGCGCAACAAGGCTCAGGGCTTGATCTCGTCCGGGTCGACGCCCCACAGCGCAGCCACCTCGACATAACCCATTTTCCCGCCCACATTGATCCTGCACCAGCCCTTGCGACACTCACTGAGCTTTCCCACAACGCCTGGCTCTGCTCGCCAAACGATACGCGCTGACACGTTCGGTGCGTCCCTCAACACACGGATTTCGCCCTTGATGATCAGTCCGGCCCGATCGTCACTCAACAGATTGGCCTGCATCCAGCCCTGTGCCCCGTCTGGATCTTCAATCTTGCGCCAATTGGGGTAGGTCTCGATGACTTTTACCGGCAATCCCGCCCTCTGGTAAAGCCAGCTTGCCGGGAATTGCCGGCCTGGCCCCGTGCGCATTTTGGCCTGCCCGGCAGAGAGTGACGCCCAATACGGCGTTTTCTTTTGCGCGACCGCCTGTGAGACCGGCAGGAGCACGATCATTGCCACAGCGACCAGAACCGTTCGACGCTTCATGATACTCCCAATCACCATTCTCATGAACAGATGCTTCTGCCAAAATGCGACCCGCGCTTCAAGGCGCGGACCGGTATGGAGGCACCCCCTTGATGCCCTTAATCCCTTAGCCTAGCACAGCGTGCGAGGGATAAGGGAGAGCCGCCTATGCGCAAAGCCACAATAATTGCCGCCACTGGGCTCGCCATGCTCGCAGCGCCTGCTGCAGCGCAACCGATTATCGTCTCGGACAGCGGCGACACGGCATGGGTGCTCATCGCTTCCGCGCTCGTCTTGCTGATGACCATTCCCGGGCTTGCACTTTTTTATGGCGGGCTCGTCCGGGCACGCAATGTGCTGTCGGTGGTCATGCACTGCTTCGTGATGGTCTGCACTGTATCGTTGCTTTGGGCGATTATCGGATACAGCCTGGTCTTTGGTGATGGCGATCAGTGGCTTGGCGGCACAGGCAACGCGTTTCTTGCCAATCTTGCCGATTTGCGGGCTGGCACCACTCTTCCCGAAAGCGCCTTTGCGCTGTTTCAGATGACGTTCGCCGTGATTACGCCCGCGCTTGTGATTGGCGCATTTGTGGAGCGGATCAGGTTCGGATGGGTGGTGGCATTCAGCCTGTTATGGACCTTGCTTGTTTATGTGCCGGTTGCGCATTCAATCTGGGGCGGCGGCTGGCTTTCCGGTCTTGGCACAATGGATTTTGCCGGCGGAATTGTCGTGCATACGACGGCGGGCATCGCCGCGCTTGTTGTTGCCCTGATGCTTGGTGCACGAAGGGGTTTCAACAAGATGTTGCTCCCGCCGCACAGCCCGACCCTGACGATGGTTGGTGCGGGCCTGCTCTGGGTCGGATGGTATGGGTTTAACGGAGGGTCTGCGTTGTCGGCCAGTGACGACGCTGCATCTGCGATCCTCAATACTCACTTGGCCGCCTGCGCGGCAGCCCTGATCTGGATCCTGCTTGAACGGTTGAAGATCGGCAAACCAACATCGATTGGCATCGTGACAGGGGCGGTCGCCGGGTTGGCAACGATTACGCCCGCTGCGGGCTATATCGGGCCAATGGGCGCCATCGTCCTTGGCCTGCTGGGGAGCATGACCTGCTTTTATGCAGTGCAGTTGATCAAACAGACTTTCAAGATCGACGATTCACTCGACGTATTCGCGGTCCACGGCGTGGGTGGCATGCTGGGCTCGATCCTTTTTCCGCTCTTCATCCTGCCCGCACTGGGCGGCGGGGGATTTGAAGAAGGCCACGGACTTGCCAGCCAGTTGGTCGCGCAAGCGATTGGGGTTTCCGTTGTCGCAGCCTGGACCGGCCTGATGACCTGGCTAATCTGCTTTGCCAGCAGCTATGTCACTCCGATGCGGGTCGATGAAGAAACCGAACATGACGGCCTCGACCTGTCGAGCCACGGCGAACGGGGTTGGGAACTGGATTAGGTAAGGTCTTCCCACATATTCTTGAGTTTCGAGAAGAAGCCTTCAGACTGAGGGCTTTCTTCGCCAGTTTCGGTCTTGCGAAATGCTTCGAGCATTTCGCGCTGTTCCGTCGTCAGCTTGGTGGGCGTTTCAACCTCGATCTGGACGACAAGATCGCCCGCCCCGCGCCCGTTCAGAACCGGCATGCCCGCCCCGCGCTGGCGCAGTTGCTTGCCTGACTGTATCCCCGGCGGAATGCGGATTTCATGTGCAGCGCGATCAACCCCCGGCACAGTGATCGTGCCGCCAAGCGCGGCGGTCGTGAAACTGATCGGCGCGCGGGCAAAAAGCGTTGTCCCTTCGCGCTGGAAAAGCGGGTGCCGCGAAACATGCAGGAAAATGTAGAGATCGCCCGCAGGAGCACCGCGTTCTCCGGCCTCACCTTCCCCTGACAGGCGGATACGCGTTCCATCATCGACGCCTTGGGGAATATTGACGTTGAGCGTCTTTTCCTTGTCGGCACGCCCGGCGCCACGACAGGTTGCGCAAGGATCGGCGATGACCTGCCCTGCCCCGCGACAGGAGGCGCAGGGCCGCTCGACCACGAAAAAGCCTTGCTGCGCCCGCACCTTGCCGTGCCCGCCACAGGTGCCACAGGTCTTGGCTGACGTGCCGGGCTTCGCACCCGATCCGCTGCATGGCTCACACGCGACGGAGACTTCGATACGAATATCGGTCTCTTTCCCGTGAAAGGCATCCTCAAGCGTGATCTCAAGATCGTAACGCAGGTCGGCCCCGCGCTGCGGGCCGCGCTGACGCCCGCGACCGCCGCCCATGAATTCGCCAAAGATATTGTCGAAAATGTCGGAAAAGCCACCGAAATCCTGAGACCCGCCGCCACCGCCGTTCTGGAACGCGGCCTTGCCATATTGATTATAGGCGGCGCGCTTCTGCGGATCTTTCAGAACGTCATAGGCTTCGCTGATCGCCTTGAATCGAGCCTCCGAATCCTGACAGCCGGGATTCTTGTCGGGATGATAGCGCATTGCGAGCTTGCGATAGGATGACTTGATCGTCCCATCATCCGCGGTGCGCTCGACTTCCAGAAGTTCGTAATAGTCGTCAGACACGCGCTTGCCCCTTCGCGCCATCCGTCACCCCGGCAAAGGCCGGGGCCCAGCCCACCGTAGGTTTGAACCAAACGAAGGGCTGGGTTCCGGCCTTTCGATGGAGACAACATTCGGTGCGCCGGAACGACGATATTTTTTTAGGTTTCGAGAAGTTCCCTTATTTAATCGCCGTCGCCTGAGACCAAACAACGCGCCACATATCGTCCGCCAATTCGTATGAGTCGGTATGCCAACAAGCAAACGGTGTTCCGCGACCGTCGCCCGCGTCAAGCTCAAGCGTGGCTTGATAACGAACAATCGCCATTCGTTCGTTCACACGGACATTCATTGCGCCGTGTTCCCAGCGTAGATATCGCAGCGTCCCCGATTCAATCTCGCCAAGATATCGCTCCCTCGTGTAAGTGCGCCCAGGCGGCGTGATGAGCTGATAGTCAGGCGCGTGTAGCTGCCAAAGAAGCGGCATGTCGCGCGCGATCAGGGCGCGAGTCCGTGCTGTCTCGACCTCGCGAATGAAATCAGCCATTGAAGTGAACGATGCTACGTTTTTGATGTTGTTAATCATTAACGTGGTAGGTTGGGCTGGGTTCATCAAGCCCAACTTCGGTGACTGCATTAACGCTGCTGTTG
>JANLQV010000347.1:0-1622 GCA_031368025.1 Sphingomonadales bacterium
GACGCGATCGCCTCCGGACGCACAAAGGCGGACGAGGCGCTCAAGACGGCGAAGTCGGCTGCCGAAGACGCCGTCGTCAAGGCCCGGAGCAAGGCTGATGATGCGGCGCAGGCCGCGCGCATCAAGGCCGCAGAAGCCGCCAAGGCATCGCGCGAAGGCGCAAAGCGCACCGCAAAGCGCACATCCGACGGGATCGAGAACAGTCCCTTTGCGGCCGTCGCTGGGGGCCTTGTTCTCGGCGCAATCGTGGCGGCACTCGTTCCCAGAACCAGGCGTGAAGACGATCTGCTGGGCAAGACCGGCAAATCGATCCGGGAAAACGCCGACAAGGCCGCCAAGGCGGCGCGTGCCGCAGGCCAGGAACAGCTCGATGCACTGGGCGTGAATGCCGATGCCGCACGGGCGCAAGTCCAGGAATTGGTTCGTAAGGTTGGAAAAGCTGCGGGATCGGCTGGATCGGCCGCTGCAGACGCGGTGCGCAGCAAGATCAAATAGTTGTGCCGCCGCCGGGCATGGATCAACCCAACTACATTACGCCTGAAGGGCTGATGGCCCTGCGCGCCCGATACAAGGCGCTTTTTACTGATGAACGCCCAAAACTGGTTGAAGTGGTCAGTTGGGCGGCAGGCAATGGCGATCGCTCCGAAAATGGGGACTATCTCTACGGCAAGAAAAGGCTGCGCGAGATCGACCGCGAACTCGGGTGGCTCTCGCGACGCATCAAAGCGGCAAAGGCTATCAATCCGGTCGATCAGCCCGACAAGACGCGCATCTGGTTCGGAGCGACGGCCACGATCGCCGATGAACAGGATCGCCAGCGTGTGCTCACTCTTGTCGGCGATGATGAGCAGGATGCCTCAATTGGCAGGATCGGCTGGAATTCCCCCATCGCCCGCGGCTTGCGGGGGGCGTGTGTCGGCGACATGCGGCGTGTCACACTGCCGGCCGGTGAAGTCGAATATGAAATTATTCAGATTCACTATCCCGCTCACTGATTTTCACGTTTAACGCAGCTTCAGCCAATTTAACGACCGCAGGATCAGCTGCGAGCGGGGCCATATCCACCTGCTTCTCAAGCGCATCGGCAATCGCCGTGAGGGCCGCGATTCGTGCCGATTTCTTGTTATTGCCGTCGATCACAACCCAAGGCGCCCAGCGCGTGTCGGTGCGCTCGAACATGTCATGATAGGCCTTCAGATAGTCGTCGCGCCGCGCACGGTTGCGATAGTCCTCCTTGCCGGTTTTCCAACGTTTCCAAGGACTTTCAAGGCGATCCTTGAAGCGTTTGTCCTGCTCTTCCTGAGTTACATGCAGGAAAATCTTGACCAGCGTCACGCCATTGTCGCGCTGCTGGGCTTCGAACTCGTTGATCTCGTCATAGCCGCGCTTCCAGTCGGCCTCCGAACAGAATCCTTCGACCCTCTCGACCAGCACCCGCCCATACCAGGTGCGATCGAAAATGTTGATTTCCCCTTTGCCTGGCAGCCGTTTCCAAAAGCGCCAGAGGAAGTGGCGGACACGCTCCTCCTCGGTCGGCGCCGCAATCGGCCAAACCTCATACCAGCGTGGATCCCAGCACGTCGTTAGCCTGCCGATTGCCCCGCCCTTGCCGGACGCATCCC
>JANLQV010000350.1:0-2437 GCA_031368025.1 Sphingomonadales bacterium
CGGCATCCTCGTTGCCAAACAGCGCATTTCACCGGCGGGCGTCCCCAAATCGCTTTTCCTTGGCGCGGTCGAAAAAATAACACCGGGAGAATCGGAATATATTCATGAGCTGGCGGCAGCACCGGGCCATGCGCTGGAGAAATTCAAACATTTCATGCCCGCAACCATGCACCGTTACGAAGCGCCAGCAGACTTGTTTCACATGGCCAGGATCGGCGCGACCCTGATCGAGGATTGCGGACCTTGTGTGATAACAGCTGCTGAAGCTGCCCTGCGCGACGGGGTTGATAGCGTAACCGTCAATGCGGCACTGGCAGCCGAGCCACCCGACGGGGATCTCAAGACTGCGTTCGTTTTTGGTGCCGCAATTGGGCGGCAATCGGCCGAGGCATTTGTCTTGGGCGATGCCATCGAAGCTGCCTATGGTCGCAATGTCCGCCTCGAACTGGCCATGACGGCTGCAACCGTTCGCGCTTATCCGGCCATGAAGCGCGGGCTGGGCTTGTCCAAGGCGTGCGCGTTGACGCCATTGCGCGTCTTTTAGGGGGATCATGAACGCGTCCGAACTCGCTGCCATTCTGCCGGAGGGATCGCTGTTCGCGGCGTGTCGTGCCGATGAACTGACTGATTTGCTGAAGCTTTCAAGTCGGCATGACATGAAGAAGGGCCAGACCCTGCTGCTGCAAGGCGATCCGGGCGATCAACTCGTGATCCTGCTTTCGGGCAATGCCAAAGTGACGATGGTGGCCCAGAACGGGCGGGAGATTACGCTCGACTATGCCGATCCCGGCGCGCTGCTGGGCGAAATCGCCGTGTTTGACGGTGGCGCGCGATCGGCTTCCGTTATCGCTTTGTCCGCTGGCAGCTATCTGAGGCTGACACGTGCAGCGTTTGAGGCGTTCGTTGAACGCCAGCCGGGCGTGGCCTGGCGCCTGCTGAGCGAGCTGGCCCGGCGCCTGCGCCAAACCAATGACACCATCGAAAGCGACCGCGCCTTTGCATCCGGGCCAAGGCTTGCGCGTTTCCTCCAGCGGTTGACCCTGTCGAGCAATGCGGACGGTCGATTGCGGCTCGACCTCAGCCAGACCGAGCTGGGCAGTTTCGCGGGCATGAGCCGGGAGAACATCAATCGCCAGCTTTCGGCGTGGGCCGATGCGGGGATCATCGCGCTGGAACACGGCCAGATACGCGTTCTGGATAGCCGCTTCCTATCGGAGATTGCTGCGTCGTCTGAGTAACAGTTTTCAAAGAATCAGTCTGTATTCCGCCTTTTTGGCTCCCGTCGCTTGGCCTGTCGCTTCTGCATTGATAGAGTGCCGACAGCACGGCGCGACACCGAATGATTGGCAGGACACAAGCTGATGACTGAAGACAGCAAACCATCCGTTCCCGAAGACAAGATCGATGAGGACGAAGCCCGCCGCAGGGCGAACATGCTCAAGGCGGGGATCGGCATTGGCATCGGTTCAGCGGCGATTGTCGCGGCGTTGCTCTATTCGAACAGTGCGCGGCGCAAGAAGGACGACACCAAGGGGTAGTGAGGACGTGTTAAAAGTAGGGCTCGCGAGTGGGGGGCACCCTATGTCCCGAGTATGGGATACTCGATACCCCGAGTAGGGGACACTCTATTGGGTGTCCCCGTCGCATTAATGGCTGGCGTGGAGAGTTTGGGGGTTAAGTAAACTGTCACCGTAACTACCGTAACTGTGCTGAGGTGTGCAGGATGATCCATGGATGCGATGGTTGACCACCTTTAACTGATCCCAGTCTAATCCAAGAGACGGACAGAAATTCCGGTGACAGTTTACTTAACCCCTAAACTCACCCGCCCCGCACATTGATGCCACGGGGACACCCAATAGGATGTCCCTTACTCATCCCGCCTGCGCTTCCCTCAATGCACGAACCGCGCCACCACATCCCGGTAACTGCGGCTGACCTTCACTTGCGCGCCTGAGTCCAGCACGAGGAAGCATTCGCCGTTGGTGTGCGGCTTGACCTGTTTGACAAGGTCAAGATTGACGATCGTCGAGCGATGCACGCGCTGGAACTTGCGCGGGTCGAGGCGTTTTTCGAGATCCTTCATCGTTTCGCGCAGGATCAACGTTTCGCCGCCGGTATAGATGCACATATAATCGCCCGCGGCGTCGATCCGCTCAATACTGTCCACCTCGACGCGGAAGATCTGGCCCTGATCCTTGATGTTGATCATCTTTTCATAGCGGTTGGCAGACAGGGTGTCGGTGGTGTCGACAAACTCGTCATGGGCTTCGGGCGCGTGTTCGGCGAGCGCTTCCTTGAGCCGTTCGGCCTCTTCGACCCCACGCTTTTCGGCGAGCCTCTGGCGCACACGTTCCATCGTGTCAGCAAGTCGTTCCTGCTCGACTGGCTTCATCAGATAGTCGGTGGCCTGCGCTTCGAACGCGCGGATCGCGTG
>JANLQV010000355.1:0-23945 GCA_031368025.1 Sphingomonadales bacterium
TCTGGAGCGCGGCGACGTGCATGCGACTCATAGTGAAGGCACTTGCTGGCTGATGCAATGGAATGAGCCGCCGCCCGTCAGGAGATTGTTGGAAGGAAGGCCGATGGTCTCGCGATCGGGAAACAGTTTCGCAATCGCCGCAACGGCCGGCCCGTCGCTCGTTCCGCCATAGGTCGGGACGACAACAACAGCATTGCCAATATAGAAATTCATATGGCTTGCAGGCAGGATTTCGCCATCGGTTTCATGACAACCGGCCGAAGGGATCATGACGATCTCGACCGGCCAGTCCCCCGCACGATTAAGCGCATCGGCAAAAACGGCCGCATTCGGATCGTCTTCGCCCGATGGTGCCGGCAGAGCGAGTTTTCCGGGCCCGACAAAGCGCGCAACATTGTCGACATGTCCGTCGGTATGATCGTTGCGGAGACCGACCCCGAGCCACAGGACCTGCTCGACGCCAAGATCTGCACCAAGCCTGTCCTCAATATCGCGGCGCGAAAGTTCGGGATTGCGGTTCGGGTTCAACAGGCACTGCCCCGTCGTGACGCACAGCCCTGCCCCGTCGATATCGATCGCACCCCCTTCGAGAATCCAGTTTCGCGGCTCGCGCATGATGCCGGCCTGTCCACACAGAATACCGGCGAGGCCATCATCAAGTGGTGAGGGATATTTCCCGCCCCAGCCATTGCCGCGAAAATCGAGCGCAAGATGCCCGTGCGCGTTGCGAACAATGATCGGACCGGTATCGCGCAGCCATATATCAAAGAACGGTGCAGAGATAATCTGCGCCGCATCTCCCGCCAAGTCGTGGGCGACTTCCTCGGCCAGCCCGTTGGCACAAACAAGCTGGACCTTCTCGCCTCGCCCGCCGGCGTGAACGGCACGGGCAAACGCCGCCACCTCGGCCTGCGCACCCTCAAGATCGTCAAGCCAGAGATCGACCGCGCTCGGAAAACCGATCCAGACGCTGTCATGGGGTGCCCATTCGGGAAATTGCGAGCGATTCATCGGCGCGCTCTAGCCCTGTGGAGGGTTCAGGTTCAAGTCTGCGCGATTTGGAAGCCCGTCAATGCTTCGCCAGAATATCCAAAGCAGCAGCCGTCAATGCCTCGCTTGCGGTCGCGATGACCTTTTCCGCATCGGGCGCCCAATAGGCCGAATGGAGCGAGGGAAGCTTGGAGATATCGCCTTTGGCCTCGTCCCATTTGGCCTGCGGGACACCGCCGACCCAGAAGATCAGGCTCTGGATCGACTTGTCGGTTAAATAGAAAACCCCAAAATCCTCGCTCGCGGTTGAGGCCTGGATCGCCTTGACCCGGTCCGCGCCGAAGCGTTCGGTGAAGACCTTGGCCATCCGCATCGTGATCTCATGCGTATTGAATGTGGCATCGGCGGACTCGCCGTCGTTCGTCACCACTGGCATCAGATCCTCAGGGAGCCCGGCGGCAATCGCTTCGCCCCGTGCGATCCGCGAAATGCCTTCGAGCAGATGGGCGCGGACGTCGGGCTTATAGGTCCGCACCGTCAGCTGGAGGCTCGCCTCGTTCGAAATGATGTTGCGCTTCGATCCGGCATGGAAGCTGCCGACCGTCACCACTGCGGCATCGAAGGGATCGGTCTCGCGCGAAATCAGCGTCTGGAGCGATGTCACGATCCGGGCCGCGAGCACGATCGGATCGCGGGTCAGTTGTGGCACTGCGCCGTGCCCGCCAACGCCGCGCACCTTGATGTCGATGCCATCGACATTGGCCAGCGCCGGGCCGTCGGTGTAACCGATGACGCCTGCGGGCAGCGACGACAGGTCGTGAAACGCAATCACGGTGTCAGGCTTGGGAAAGCGAGTGAAGAGCCCGTCGGCAAGCATCTTCTTCGCGCCCGCCACACGTTCCTCGGCGGGCTGTCCGATCATCACCAGTGTGCCCGACCAGGATGATTTCATCGCCGCCAGCCGCCGCGCGATTTCGATCCATGCGGTCATGTGCGTATCATGGCCGCAGGCGTGCATCACTCCGGTCTCGACGCCACCAGCGGCCACCGTCTTCACCTTGGAAGCGAATGCCAGCCCGGTCTGTTCGACCAGCGGCAGGGCATCCATGTCGGTGCGGATCAGGAGCGTTGGCCCAGGGCCGTTCTTCAATACCGCGACGACGCCATGCCCGCCGACTTCGGTCGTGACCGTGAATCCCAGCTTGCGCACCTCGGCGGCCAGCTTGGCAGACGTCTTGACTTCCTCAAAGCTCAGTTCGGGATTGGCATGGAGATCGCGGTAGATCGCCATCAGTGACGCCATGTCCGCCGCCACTGCATCGCGCACGGGCTCAGCTGCGGCGGGTGTCGCCACCAGCGCCGCGCCCAAAAGCAGCAGCTTTCTCATGCGGTGGCCAATGTCACGCAGCGCCGCGGCGGGCGGGGGTGTGAGTCATTGCGGCGCTGGCTGGGTTCACGCGGCACATCGGCAGCATCCCGGTCATGTGCCATCAATGTCAGCATTGGCCGACAGTCGATACTCTTGGCAATTTGCGGCGCTGGCACAGCCGCCATGGCCAAAGCGGTCATGAAAAACATGGTTTCCACCCTTCACATTTCTGATTGGGGTGAGCTTAGCCCGACAATGCACAAAGGCCAAGCGTCAGGCTTGCGGCACCAGCTCAATGACATCCATCACCGATTCGAAATTGGGATAAGGCAGGATCAGCCGCCAGCGATTGACGCCGATCCGTTCAACCGCGCCCGCCATGTCGCGCGTCGTATCGCGGCCATAATCCATCGCGCGAGTTTCATCGCCAAGCATCATCGTTCCCAGGAAGATTTGCCGCCGATCATCGCCGGGGAAAATGAGCCCGACGGGGCGTTGCGCGCCGCTGGTCTTGGCAAAGCTCATCACCTCCCCCTCATCTGCAACGGTGCAGGCGAATTCTGGATAGGCAGTGTAAGCGGGCATTGCGGGCGATTGAGTGCCGATCTTGATGACGCGGCAGCGATATTCGCCTGCGGCAGGACCGGCGCCGCCCATCGCCGCATCGGGATCGAGCAGGGCGCCTTCGCCAACAATCTTCGCGCCATTGCCGCTGGCACGGGCATCGTCCAGCGCTTTCATGAACGCGGTGCGCCAGGCCTTGATCCGATTCATATCGACCGGGGTGACCACGCGCTTCCAATCAAGCGCGACGGGGGCTGAAAGGGTGGCAGGCTTCGCGTACCCGCAAGCAGGCAGGAACATACACGCGACCACGAAACCAACTCTGATGGAGGTCATGCGACCCTCTCTCTATTTCCCCAATAGATAGCAGGGCGGATGGGAGGGGTCTAAGCCTTATTGCGTCGTCCAGCCGCCATCGACCGCAAGATTCGCTCCCGTGATCGCGCCGGCGCCCTCTGTGCACAGGAAAAGCGCCATCGCCGCCACTTGTTCGGGCATTACAAATTTGCGCTGCGGAATCGCCGCGAGGAGCACATCGTTGAGCACCTGTTCGCGCGTCAGCCCGCGCGTCCGCATCGTATCGGGGATCTGGTTTTCCACCAACGGCGTCCACACATAGCCGGGTGAAATCACATTCACGGTGATCCCCGCTGTTGCCACTTCCATCGCCACGCCGCGCGTAAGGCCAAGCACGCCGTGCTTCGCCGCGATGTAGGCTGACTTGTTGGGGCTGGCGACGCTGGCATGGGCGCTGGCGGTCGAGATGATCCGGCCCCAGCCCCGCGCCTTCATGTACGGCAGGAGCGCCCGGATCAGGAGGAAAGGCGCATCGACCATGATCGCCATCATGTCGCGCCATTTGTCGACCGGAAACTCATCGACCGGGCAGACATGCTGGATGCCCGCATTATTGATCAGGATATCTACCCCGCCAAATTCGGCCACGCACTGCCCGGCCATCGCGGTGACCTGATCGGCCTTGGTCAGGTCGGCAGGCGAATGGATCGCCCGTCCGCCGCTCACCTCTGCCAGCGTCTTGCACTGGTCGGCAATCGCCCCTGCTTCGCCAAAGCCATTGATTACGATATTCGCGCCCTCAGCCGCCAGAGCAGCCGCATAGGCCGCCCCGATGCCGGATGTGGAGCCGGTGATGAGGGCGGTCTTGCCTTTGAGGAACATGTGTAGCCTTTCGGATGTGTTCAGCGGGCTTTGCTCCACGCGCCAATTGCAGGGGCAAGCCGTCCGCGCAAGTCCGCCAGATAGTTGATCCGCGATATTGTCGCGTTGGCATCCGCCCGCGATTCCGGGGCAAGGGCCTTAAAGGCATAAGCCTGCACCCGTGCAGCAACGGCCCGGTCGCTCGATGCGCTCGCCAGCTCCGCAATGAAGCCGGTCCGGGTGCTCTGCTCCAACAGCGCATTGACCCGATCCGCATGAGCGACTGCCCAGTCGAAGGCGAGTGCCGGATGCTCGCCACCAACCGCCGCGATCAATGTCGCCCGCATTGGCACCGGCGCTTCATCGGTCAGCGCAATTGCCAATGCCTTTTCGGCCAGCTTGGCGTCCTTCACGCCGCCCAGAAGGCGGTAATATTGTAGCCGGGCAACCGGCCCCGCTTCGGTTCGGGCGCGTTCGTGCAACGCATTCCACTGCGCCTCGTTGGCTTGATACGCCCAGATTTGCAGCGCGGCCTGGCGAACCGAGCCGGTCACGTGCGAATCGGGCGCAAAGCTGGCTTCGGCATAGCGGGTGGCGTCGGCAGTGATCGCAGCATCACCCAGATGGCCAAGCGTCGGGATCAGTGCATCGCGCAGCAACGCAACGGCACTCGCCTCTCCGGGTTTAGCATCCCAGCCGATACGAGCAAAGAGTGGCTGAAGCACGGCGATGGCGCGCTTGCGGTAGGCCGCCTGCCCGGGCGACCCCTTCATCGTTTCATCAATGCCGGCAAGGCGATCCGTATAATATGCCCAAAGGTGCGGCGATGCATCGACCGGGGTCGCCTCGATCAGCGCGAACAGTCGGTCGAAGGGTTGATAACCGCCCGCCGCCAGCGCGTAGCTATCCGCCGCTAGGCCAATTTGATCGTCGAGCGGAAGGGAGGCATAGCCCTTGGTGAGCGCGGCGAGGTGCGCGGGCGTGTAGAGCGTGCGGAAATAGGCGCCCTGCCCGGCATTGACGACCACCGGCCCGCAACCCGCGATGCTTGCCATCGCCGGTTTGGCGCCGCTGACCGTCACCGTCGTTGTTGCGTCGCCCTGCGCAAGCTGCACCGGAACGAACCAGTTCTGGGCCTTGCGCGATCCGGCGTCGAGCGCGAAGCGGACCTGCGACAGGCCCAATATCGTCTTGCCCGCAACGCATTTCGGCGCGCCGACAATAATCATTGGCACTCCGCCTTGCAGGGTGAAGCTGTGCATCATCGGCGTAACCGGCTTGCCCGATGCCGCCGCCACTTCGTCCCAAAGCTGGTCGGTTACTGTGTTGCCATAGGCATGTTTCGCCATGTAGCGGCGCACGCCTTCGCGGAACGGATCGGCGCCAACCGAGACTTCGAGCATCCGGATCACGGCTTCGCCCTTGCGGTAAGTGATGTTGTCGAACGCCTGCGAAATCTGATCCACCGTCATGATGTGCTGGATGATCGGGTGCGTTGTTGCGCGCGAGTCGAGGCTGAACGCCCCCTGCCGCGCATTGGCGAGCGATTGCGTCAACGCCTTCCATTCCGGATTGAGATCGTCCGCCGCCTTCGACGCCATCCACGAGGCATAGCCTTCGTTGAGCCAGAGATCATCCCACCACGCCATCGTCACCAGATCGCCGAACCACTGGTGCGCCATTTCATGCGCGACAGTATTGAATACATCCTGCTTTTGCGCTTCGGTCTGGAGCTTGGGATCGAGAAGGACAGTACGTTCGAAATACAGAATTGCGCCCCAATTCTCCATCGCACCGAAAAACTGGCTTGAACCGGGCGCCGCAATCATGTCGAGTTTGGGGAGCGGATACGGCGTACCGAAATAATCGTTATAATAGGCCAGCAACCGCTTGGCGCTTTCCAGCGAATAATCGCCCTGATCGGCAACGCCCTTGCGAGTGATGATGCCGATCTCGGTCTTGCCCGACATGACCGTCTTGCGCTCGACATCGCCCATCCCGAGGAACAGAAGGTAGGAAGACATTTTGGGCGTCTCGGCGAAATGCCACAGGGTTCCGCCGGGGGCATCTTCTTTCGACGTGACCGGCATGTTGGAAAATGCGGTCTGGCCGGACGGCGCGACTGCGGAGAGCTTGAACGTCGCCTTCAGCCCGGGCTCATCCCACATCGGCGCGAAACGGCGCGCATCGGGCGCTTCGAACTGGGTGACGAGCAGCCGAGCGTCCTTGCCATCGACACCCTTGTAATCAATCGCGAACAGGCCCGCAGCGGACTGGTTGATCTTGCCGGCAAAGCTGAGTTTGAGCGTATGCCGCCCTTTGGTGATCGGCTGAGCGAAGGCGAAGGATGCGGTCTGCGCCGCCGCGTTGGCAGTGATCGTGCCGCTGGTTCCGCTATCGAGCGCGGCCCCGCTGATCGTCAGGTCTGCAGCATTGAGAGTCAGCGTCGTTGTCGGTACAGCTACATCGACAATGATCGTCTCTTCGCCCGTAAAGATCAGTTTCGTCGCGTCGGGCACGACCGTAATGTCATAGGCGACGGGCGAGACACCGGCAGGCAACCGTCCCGGCCCGGCCGAAACAGGGGCTGACATTGCGAGTGCGCCGATCAGGCTGGCACTGAACAGGGCGTTGAATCTGGGTGACATTTTCTGGGTGACTCCGAAAACAAGGGCTGCAGGCTTGCTAGGAACTTATCACGCGGCGGCCAACCCCATTCGACAAACGCTGGATGGCAAGGGACAAACACCAGCGAATTTTTCTCGACGCCTGCATCTCGAACCGCCATTATCGGCGCGAGAGTGGGAGAGTAAACATGCGGCTGGACGATCTGGGTACCGACGTCAATGTGGAAGATCAGCGTGGACAGGGCGGCGGCGGTTTCAGCTTTCCGAGTGGCGGCGGTGGCCTGCCGCTGGGCCGTTCGATGGGTTGCGGCACCTTGCTGATCGTGATCGTCGCGGCGTTGATCTTTGGTGTGAACCCGATGCAGATCCTGGGGGGCGATGCCAATGCACCGACGACGCAGGTCGCGCCACAAGGCGTCGCCGGCAAGGGCTGCGCCGCCGACGCGGCGAGCCGCTTTTCCTGTCAGGTGCTGAAATCAACCAACCTGACCTGGAAGAAACAATTTACCGATGGCAGCTTCCGGGAGCCCAAGATCGTCTTCTACTCGGGCGGGGGACAATCGGGATGCGGCGCTGCTCAATCGGCTATGGGGCCGTTCTACTGCCCAGCCGACGAAGGCATCTATCTCGATACCGCTTTTTATCAGGAGCTTTCTCAACGTTTCGGCGCTTCGGGTGATTTCGCCCAAGCCTATGTCATCGCGCATGAATATGGGCATCATATCCAGAAACTGACTGGCGTTGCCGATCAGGTGCAGGCGCAGCAGCAGCGTGCCAGCCGGGCGCAGGGCAACCAGCTACAGGTCGCGATGGAGCTTCAGGCCGATTGCTATGCAGGTGTCTGGGCCGCGCAGAACAAGGACCGGATGGAGCCGGGTGATGTCGAGGAAGGGCTGCGCGCGGCCCACCAAATTGGCGACGACGTCCTTCAGCGCCAGTCGCAAGGCGTGGTCGTGCCCGAGAGCTTCACCCACGGTTCGGCCGAACAACGGATGAGCTGGCTTAAAAAAGGTCTCCAGACCGGCGATCCCGAACAATGCGACACGTTCGGGCGTTAGATCATGCGGATCGGAATTGTTGCCCCTTCATGCTCGCTTGATGCAGCCATTCCGGAGCGGCTGACGGCGTTGATGCCGGCGGGGGTTGAACTCGTCGTCCATCCCCAATGCTTTCTTTCGGAAGGTCATTTCGCCGGGCCGGATTCGACGAGGATTGAGGCGCTGGTCGAAACGGCCAATGATCCGACTATCGACGCCATCTGGTTTGCGCGCGGCGGTTACGGCGCCTGCCGGGTTGCGGACGCCGCGATCAAGGCGCTGGGCACCGCGGCACGGGACAAGCTCTATCTCGGCTATAGCGACGCCGGGTTCCTGCTCGCCGGGCTCTATGCGCGGGGCATCGGGCGTGTCGCGCATGGGCCGATGCCGGCCGATCTCAACCGCGCTGGCGGCGAGACTGCGGTGCTTCGCGCGATCGACTGGCTGCTCGACCCGGACGCTGCGCCAGCGCCCGCCACCGGTATCCAGACGATCCATCTGGCCCCGCCGCTCACCGGCGCGCGTGAACGACGGGCAGCGTTCAACCTGACCGTGCTCAGCCAATTGCTCGGCACCCCGCTCCAGCCCGACCTCACCGATCACATCCTGATGATCGAGGAGGTCAGCGAATATATGTACCGGATCGACCGGAGCCTGTTCCACGTCACCTCCAATCCCGCGATTCGGCGCGTGGCGGGGATCAGACTCGGACGGTGCAGCGACGTGCCGGATAATGATCCCGACTTCGTACTGAACGAAGAAGAAGTGGTGCAGCACTGGTGCACGGTGTCGGGCATCCCCTATCTCGGGCGCGCCGATATCGGCCATGATGCTGGCAACACGGTGGTGCCGTTCGGTTAATCCCAGATCGACGGGTGACGATGTTTCCAAGGGTCCGCCTTCTCAATCGACCGGGCAAGCTGAAGCAACAAAGCCTCCGCCCCAATCCGCCCGACGAACTGCACGCCAACGGGCAGGCCGTCTGCCGTCGTGTGGAGCGGCAGGCTGATCGCAGGCTGTCCGGTCGCGTTCTGGAGCGCGGTGAAGGGCACATAGTCGATAATCGGGCCAAAGCCCTTCATTGGATCGCGCTCGCTCAAATCAATCGTGCCGATCGGAATCGGGGGGCTCGCCAGCACTGGCGTGATCCATACATCATACCGTTCGTGCCACGCCGCGACCTGCCGGGCCAGCGTCTGCAAATGCAGGACGGCCCCCAGATATTGCGCCGCAGTCACTTTTTGCCCAGCTTCATATAGCCCCATCGTCAGCCCTTCGAGATTTTTGGGGCCGGGCTTTTTGCCGGTCATCGCCGCGATCATGTCGATCTGCATTGCAAGACCGCTCGTCCAGAGCGCCATGAATGCGCCGACCATCGGCTCCTGCTGCGCGGGAGGAGAGGCTTCCTCCACCCGGTGGCCAAGATCCTTGCAAAGCTTTGCCGCAGCCCGTGTGGCCGCCGTGACTTCGGGGTGAAAAGCCGAGCCGTCCAACCGCGTAGTTGCCACCGCAATGCGCAACTTGCCCGGCGATTTGCGCATTTCTACCAGCCAGGATTTTGGCCCGGCAGGCGCGCAATAGGGATCGCCCAGACCCGGCCCCGCCGTCACATCGAGCATCGCAGCGGAATCGCGAACCGAGCGGCAGACGATATGCTCGACGCCAAGCCCGCTCATCATGTCCCCGATCAGCGGGCCCATTGGATTGCGCGCGCGGGTCGGCTTCAGGCCAACCAGTCCGCAGGCCGAGGCCGGAATGCGGATCGAGCCGCCGCCGTCGTTGGCATGCGCCATCGGCACCATCCCGCTGGCCACCGCCGCGCCCGAACCGCCCGACGATCCGCCAGTAGAATGCGCGGTGTTCCAAGGATTGCGTGCCGGGCCATAGAGTTTGGATTCAGTCGTTGGTACCAAACCGAATTCGGGGACGTTGGTTTTGCCCAGCGGGATGAGACCCGCTGCGAGATAGCGGTGCACAAGCTCTGCCGTGACGGGCGACGGCATATCGGGCATCAACCGCGTTCCCTCACGATTGGGAACGCCTTCCATATGCCCCAAAATATCCTTGAGCAGGAACGGCACGCCCTTGAAAGGGCCATCGGGCAGCTTTTTCTTCGCCATTTCGCGAGCCCGGTCGAACATCGTCCAGATGACTGCATTGAGCGCGGGGTTGTGCCGCTCGATCCGCTCGATCGCGGCATCGACGAGCTCAATCGGCTTGACCTCTTTGCGGTGAACGAGCTTGGCCAGCCCGAGCCCGTCATGTTTGGCATAATCCGTGATCGCCATTTCGATTCTCCTCCCAGTACTGACCACAGGCTAGGCAGGGCGTGGGCCAATGGCAATCCGCGACAGCTCGCCCGATGTCTTGCCTCTTTTCACCCGTCCGGCCATAGGGGCGGCCATGTCTCAGATGTTCAAGATCACCCTTCCTGATGGTTCGGTCCGCGAAGTGGCTGCGGGTTCGACCCCAGCCGATATTGCCGCCGCAATTGGCCCGGGTCTGGCCAAGGCGACACTTGCTGCGCGGGTGAATGGCGAATTGCGCGATGCGGTGCGTCCGTTCGAGGGCGATGCTTCGCTCGCGCTTGTCACTGCAAGGGATGAGGCCGATGCGCTCGAACTGGCGCGCCACGATTTCGCCCATGTGCTGGCCGAAGCCGTGCAGAGCCTGTTTCCCGGAACGCAAATCACGTTCGGTCCTTCGACAGACGATGGCTTCTACTATGATTTCGCGCCCGCAGAACGCCCCTTCACCGAGGAAGACCTGCCCGCGATCGAGGCCGAAATGCGCCGCCTCATCGCCGCCGACAAGCCGCTGCGCCGCGAAGTGTGGAGCCGTGCCGACCTGATCGCGCGCTGGGCGAAGAATGGTGAGAGCTTCAAGGCTGAATGGGCCGCCGACCTGCCTGAGGGCGAGGAATTGACAGTCTATTGGTCGGGTGACAACTGGATGGACATGTGCCGCGGGCCGCATCTGGCCTCGACCGGCAAGCTCGACCCCACAGCGTTCAAGCTGACGCGCGTCTCGGGCGCCTATTGGCGCGGTGACCAGAACAATCCTCAGCTTTCGCGCATCTACGGAACGGGTTGGCTCAACAAGAAGCAGCTTGATGCGCACCTTGTCCGGCTCGAAGAAGCCGCCAAGCGCGACCACCGCAAGATCGGGCAGGAAATGGACCTGTTCCATTTGCAATCCGAAGCGCACGGCTCGATCTTCTGGCATCCGAACGGCTACATGGTCTGGCGTCAGCTCGAGGCTTATATGCGCAGGCGGATTGATGCCGGCGGTTATGTCGAGGTCAAGACGCCGCAGATTATGGACGCGCGCCAATGGGAAGCGTCGGGCCATTGGGGCAAGTATCGCGAGAACATGTTCGTGGTGCCCGACGAAGTGCCGAACATCGACGATGAAGGCCCGGTGCTGACCGGCGAGGGCGACCTGATGGCGCTCAAGCCGATGAACTGCCCGGCGCACGTCCTGATCTTCCGCCAAGGCATCAAATCCTATCGCGACCTGCCGCTGCGCATGGCCGAAATGGGCTGCTGCCACAGGAACGAGCCGCATGGCGCGCTCCACGGCATAATGCGGGTGCGGCAATTCACCCAGGATGACGGCCATATCTTCTGCCGCGAAGACCAGATCGTCGAGGAAGTCCGTCTGTTCTGCGACCTGCTGGACAGCGTCTACAAGGATCTGGGTTTCGAGAATTATGCGATCAAGCTCGCGCTGCGCCCCGAAAAGCGATTCGGTTCGGATGAGATGTGGGATCGCGCCGAGGGCGATCTGCGCAACGCGGTCGTCGCGACTGGCCGCGCGACCGCAGATTATGGTTGGGAAGAACTCCCCGGCGAAGGCGCTTTCTATTCGCCCAAGCTCGAATTCCATCTGACCGACGCAATCGGGCGCACATGGCAGTGTGGCACGATTCAGCTTGATTATGTCCTGCCCGAACGGCTCGATGCGACTTATGTCGGGGAAGACGGCGCGAAACACCGCCCCGTCATGCTCCACCGCGCAATCCTCGGCACGTTCGAACGGTTCATCGGCATCTTGATCGAACATCATGCTGGGCGCTTCCCGGTCTGGCTCGCGCCAGTGCAGGCTGTGGTCGCGACGATCGTTTCGGATGCCGATGATTACGCCAATGCCTGTGTCGAGCAGCTCAAGGCGGCGGGCATCCGGGTTGAGGCCGATCTCCGCAACGAGAAGATCAATTACAAGGTGCGCGAACACTCGTTAGCGAAGGTGCCGCACCTGCTCGTCGTCGGGATGCGTGAGGCCGAGGAAGGCAAGGTCGCGATCCGCACGCTGGGTTCGGACGGCCAGCGGATCATGAGCCTTGATGACGCAATTGCGATGCTGGTCGACGAAGCGACGCCGCCCGATCTTAGGAGTTGATCGCGTTGCGGATCGTATCGGGTCTGGCTTGTATCTTAACATTCCTGCTGGGCTCGCCGGCGTTCGCCGACAAGGGCCCGGCCGGACATTACCGGCTTTCCGGCGGCCCGGATGTCGCATCCGAACTGTTGATCAAGCCCGACGGTCATTTCGAGTATTTTCTCGCAGCGGGTGCGCTCGACGAACATGCCGAGGGGCACTGGACGCTGTCAGGCTCGGAAATGCACCTTTTCACGGACCCCAAACCTTTGCCTGCAGCGTTTTCTGGAGACCCGTCATCAAGGACCGATGAAGCGAAACTGTCAGTGATGGTCGTCTGGCCCGGAGCGCAGCGGCAGGGCATTGCCGGGGTCGACCTCAGGATCGGTTTTGCTTCTGGCGATCCGGTCACTGACTATACCCAATATTATGGCTGGTCGTTGTCGGAGGATGAAAAGCGGGTGCCGCTCTGGATCGAACTGGTCGAGCCCATTCATGGCGTCGTTTCCCCGCGCTTCCCGATAGACCTGACAAATGGAAACGCCCTGCATTTCACGCTGACGCCCAATGATATCGAGGTGTTCGATTTCCAGGGCGCGGCGGTCGACATCCTTCCCGACCAGCTTCTCATCCACCGTAATGGCGGCGAAATGAAATTTGTCAGATCGAAGAATTAGGCCGCATTGAAGGACCAGATCGGCCCGCGCCAATGTTCGCCATCGCCATCGACCCGGACCAGTCTCGTTACATTGGACGCGGCCGCAATGGCGCGCGGCCAGAAAGCCTTAGCCGCGGCATTGCGCTCGACCACCGCAACTTCCCAGTCCCCCGGATAGCGCTCAAGCACCTGCCGCACTGCTTCGGCCGCGACACCGTTGCGGCGATATTGCCGGGCGACGAAGAATTCCCCCATATTGCGTTCGACCGTTCCGCCGTCCCTGTGCGAACGGGTGTTGATCAGGGCAAATCCAGCCGCCCTGCCATCGCAGCGGATCACAAGTGCATGGGCGCCATCCTGGCCCCAATAATCGTCAATGCCGGGCAATTTCGAGAATGAACCGGCCACATCGAACGCGAATTCCGTGTCCGCGATCGGACTCATCTCCGAAAAATCATAGATGTAGAATTGCGCCAGCCCGTCAATCAGCGCGCGATCGGCTTCGCTCACCGGTTCGAGTAAAACGCGCGGGCAGGGCGGGCTGGACCCAGGCATCGCTTCAATCGACGAACACAGGTGCGCGTTTCTCCATATTGGCCATCACGGCCTCGATCTGGTTGGGGGTGCGCATCACTTTCAACTGCTCGGTGGTTTCAGCGACCAAAAGCTCTGCATCGCTGGCATGGCCGACAAGGTTGCACAGGCGCTTGGCGCCGCGAATGGCGTGGGGGTTCTTGTTGGCGATCACCTTGGCCAGTTCCATCGCTTTGGCACGGGGATCTTCGGCGAGGTGCGAGACGAAGCCCAGCGCGTGCGCCTCCGCCCCGGAGAATTCCCGGTTGGTGTAGGTCAGTTCGCGCAGCACATCATCGCGCACCATCGTCCGCCACAGCGGGAAGCCTGCCATGTCGGGCACCAGCCCCCATTTGAGTTCCATGATCGCGCAGCGGGTTTCAGGATGGGCAATGCGGATATCGGCACCCGACAGGATCTGAAAGCCACCGCCAAACGCCACGCCATGCGCCGCCGCGATGACGGGCACCGGCAGCGTCCGCCAGCCCCACGCCACATGTTGCGGCAGGTTGGTATCGCCGTTGCGTGCGCTAAGGTCATTGCCCGATCCAACGCCGCCCATGCTGGCCATATCCAGCCCGGCGCAAAAGGCACGGCCTTCGCCCGATAGCACGACCACGCGTAATCCTTCGGCCTTTCCCAGCACCTCGATCGCTTCGGCAATCCCGGCGAACATCGCCGGATCGAGCGCGTTCATCTTGTCCGTGCGGATCAGGCGGACATCGGCGATCCCGGCTTCGATGGTGATGCTGACACGATCTTTCATGCGTTCTTCCTCTTCAAAGCCACTTCGACCAGCGGTAATTGGTCGTTGCCGAAATACATGTCATCCCCGCTCGCGAACAGGGTGGGCGATCCATAGCCGCCACGTGCGATCAATTCTTCGGTGTTGGCGCGTAACCGACTCTTGATCTCGTCCGTCACTGAGCGGGCACGGATCGCCGCACCATCAAGGCCCACATCATTGGCGTAGCGCACCAGCACATCGGGATCGTCGAGATTCTCGCCCCGACCGATAAACCCTTCAAACGCCGCCTTCGCAAAGGCATGGAGCGCACGTTGGTCCCCCTCAAGAGCGCAGGCCATCCGCATTGCGTTCACACTCTTGGCCGGATGATACGGGTTGGGGAAGCTGAGCGTGACGCCCGCAAGCCGGGCCCAGTCCTTCAACACCTTGAAGCTATGGGTGAAGCGGCGATTATCAGGATTTTCGCGCGCGGCATAAATGGCCGGATTGACCGCATTGAACACCCCGCCGACGAGGATCGGGCGAAAGACGATCTCCGCGCCGGTCCGCGCCAGCACAGCTTCGACATTGGTGAAAGCAAGGTAAGTCCATGGGCTTGAGATGTCGAAGAAGAATTCAAGGTTGCTCATTTCACTTTGATCCCGAACAATATCTCGCGCGCCTTGGCATCATCCCGACTGGCAGTGGTGCGCAATTCCTTCAAA
The DNA here is from genome assembly GCA_031368025.1 of Sphingomonadales bacterium. GTDB lineage: Bacteria > Pseudomonadota > Alphaproteobacteria > Sphingomonadales > Sphingomonadaceae > Aquisediminimonas. Next base: position 14,809 of record JANLQV010000355.1, read on the forward strand.
AGCTCCATGCCCTTCTCTACAGCGGAACGCACGCGGAGCCGGGTGAACCAGCTTTTGACCGTCGGGAATTCAGAGAGGTCGATCTCGCGCGCCTTGACTGTCGCCACCCAGGGAAAGATGGCCATGTCTGCAATCGAATATGCGCCTGCAACGCAATCGCCCGTCATTGCCAGTTGTTTGTCGAGCACACCCAGCAGCCTTTTGCATTCGCGATCGTAACGGTCGATCGCATAGGGAATTTTTTCCGGTGCATAAAGTTTGAAATGCCCATCCTGCCCGAACATCGGCCCGATCCCGCCCATCTGCCACATCAGCCATTCCATCACACGCACCCGCCCACGAAGATCGTCGGGCATGAACTGGCCGGTTTTCTCAGCGAGGTAGATCAGGATCGCTCCCGTTTCGAAAACGCTCACCGGCGCGCCGCCGCCGGGCGGATCATGATCGACGATTGCGGGCATCCGGTTGTTCGGGCTGATTGCAAGAAAGCCCGGCGTGAACTGGTCACCCGCGCCGATGTTGACCGGGATCGTGTTGTAGGCCAGCCCCATTTCCTCAAGCGCAATGCTGATTTTCCAGCCATTGGGGGTGGGCCAGTAATACAAGTCTATCATTGAAACGTCCGTCTCAGGGTCAGTCAGCAAAGAAATTGAGTTCGAGCACGATATCGTTCGGATCGTGAATGAACATCTGGCGCAGCCCGATCGAAGGAATATCGTTCAACGCATAGGCAATGTCGCACGTATCGAGTTTACTCCGCATGTCATCAAAACCGGAGCAGTTGAACGCGATATGGTGGAGCGCGCCCGTCGGTCCCGGCTTGATCTCGCGATCATAGGCGCGCGGGCAATCAACGCTGTTGATGTGGACAATCGCCCGCCCGGCATCGTCATGCATCCATTGGACCATCGTTGCCGGCGCGGGTGCCGGGCCGTCACGCCGCTCAAGCCCGAGCACGTCGGCATAAAAGCCGGCCGTCGCGTCAATATCAGCCGCGATGATGTTGAAATGATCGAGAGCGTTGATCTTCATGGCGGCTCCTTCAGGTTTTCGTCTTGCCCCAATACTGATCGCGCAACAGTCTTTTGTAGAGCTTGCCAGTATCGTGGCGGGGAAGTTCGGCCATGAAATCAATCCGACGCGGGATTTTCACACCCGACAATTTCTCGCGCGCATAGCTGACCAGATCATCACGCAGCGCATCGCCCGCCTCGGCCATGTCGACGGGCTGGATGACGGCAATGACTTCCTCACCCATTTCCTCATGCGGCCCACCGATGACGGCGACATCCTGGACGCGGTGGTGCGTAATCAGATGGTTTTCGATTTCCTGCGGATAGATATTCACACCCCCCGAAATGATCATGAAACTCTTGCGATCAGTCAGGGTGAGAAAGCCATCCTCGTCCACCCAGCCCACATCGCCAAGCGTCGACCAGCCCTTCGAATTACGCGTGGAGGCGGTCTTTTCGGCATCACCATGATATTCGAAAACACTTTCGCTCTCGAAATAGATTGCGCCTTCGGTGCGCGCCGCCACTTCGGTTTCGCAATCATCTGCCATGATGTGAAGGATCCCGAGAACAGCCTTTCCAACCGAGCCCTTGTGCTCAAGCCAGTCCTTCGAACTGATAAAGGTCATGCCATTGCCTTCCGACCCGGCATAATATTCCTCAAGCACTGGCCCCCACCAGTCAATCATCGCCTCCTTGACGGGAATCGGGCAAGGCGCCGCCGCGTGTACCGCACAGTCGATTGTTGAAAGATCATATTTCGATCGCACTTCCTGGGGAAGTTTCAGCATCCGGACAAAATGGGTCGGCACATATTGGCCGCATGTAATCTTGTATTTCTCGATCGCGGCGAGCGCGCCTTCGGGATCGAATTTCTTCATCATGACGACCGTGCCGCCAATCTTGTGGATGGTCATCGACCAGCGCAGCGGGGCTGCGTGATAGAGTGGAGCCGGGCTTAGATAGATGCTCTCCGCACTGAAACGGTAAAGCCCCATCGAGAGCATGACCAGCGCGTTGCTCTGGGCAATCCCCGGGTCGGCGGGCAATGGCACACGGACTCCCTTAGGCCGGCCGGTCGTGCCGGATGAATAGAGCATATCAACGCCCGCGCGTTCATCGGCGATCGGGGTGGGCGGCATCGTCGCCACCGCGTCTTCCCAACATCCATAACCCTCAATCATCCCGCCCAGTGCATAACGTTCGACCTGTGTCGAAAGCTGTTGCGCCGCACCGGCAAGGCTGGCGGAGACGATGAACAATTTCGCCCCGGAATTTTCGAGAATATAGTCCGTCTCGTCTGTGGTCAGTTTTGAGGAAATGCAGACATAATAGAGGCCCGAGCGCTGCGCACCCCAGGTCAGTCCATAATAATCGGGCGTGTTGTCGAGCATCAGGGCAATGACATCGCCGATCTGCAGTCCGCGCGAACGAAAGAATTGCGCGGCCCGGTTGGAAGCTTCGTCCAGTTCGCGATAGGTTCGCACTTCGCCGGTTTCCGCAATGATGACGGCCGGTTTGTCAGGGTTTGTCTGGGCATGAATGCTCGGATGCATGAGTCAGGGCTCTCCTTTAATCCGTTTGTGGCCGCGAATCTCTTGCCCGCGTGAAAGAAACGATAGCCAGCCACTGAGTTGCAGACCAGCACTGATCTTGGCTAGGGAGATGCAATGGCAAGCAACTTTCCCAGTGGCGAATTTGATCCGCTCCAAATGATCCGGATGATGAGCAACAACGGCCACAACGCCTTGATCGGGGTTCAACACAACGCACACGGCCCCGGCTGGGTCGAATTGCGACTCCCCTATAACACGGCACTCGTCAGCGATCCGGCAACCGGCATCCTCGCTTCGGGACCGATCTTCACGATGATGGATATGGCAACGTCGATGTCGATCTGGCTCAAGCTCGGGATATTCCAGCCCCAGGCCACGCTTGATCTTCGGGTCGATTATCTGCGCCCGGCCGAACCGGGCAAGGATGTATTCGGGCGCGGTGAGTGTTACCGCGTCACCAAGACAATCGCGTTTGTCCGGGGTCAGGCGCATGATGGCGATCCCGATCGCCCCGTCGCTCATGTCGCTGGAACCTATATGTTTACGGCAGGCGCGTGATGCAGCTCGCATCGCCCTATGCCCGGACAATGGGGTTCACTTCCGAGCGCGATGCTGATGGCAGGCTCGTCCTCTTGATGGAATTTGATACGAGCAAAATGGGGCGCCCCGGCTTTCTCCACGGCGGTGCAATTGCCGGCATGCTTGAAGCCATCGCCTATCAGACGCTGGCGGATGCGCTGGACGATGGCGATACCGCCAGGATCAAGCCGGTCAATGTGACAGTGACCTATATGCGCGGAGGGCGCGATCACGTGACCCGCGCTCGCGCCACAATCCAGCGCCTTGGGCGGCGCATCGCCAATATCGAAGCCATCGCCTGGCAGGATGATCCCGCCAGTCCGATTGCCATTGCCCAGATGAACCTGATGCTCGCGCGGGATTGACCGGCCGAGGGTTATTCCGCAGCCGCGACCAGTTCGGGCTCCCTCCAGACAAGAATAGGCTTGCGGGCAGCAAGAGTTTCGTCGAGCCGTCGACGCGGCGCAAAATGCGGCGCGTTTTTAAGCGCGGGATCGCCCTGCTTTGCCCGGAGTGCCACAGACCGGAGCGCGCCGATAAATTGATCGAGCGCCGCCTTGCTCTCGGTCTCGGTCGGCTCGATCAGCATTGCGCCGTGGACGACGAGCGGGAAATAGACCGTCATCGGGTGATAGCCTTCATCGATCATCCCCTTGGCAATGTCGAGAGTGGTGAAACCCTCGGCCAGTCCTGCATCGGTAAACAGCGCTTCGTGCATGCACGGCCCCGAATGACCGAACGGGGCTTCGAGGACATCATCCAGCGAACGCAGGATATAATTGGCGTTGAGGACTGCATCCTCAGCCACCTGCCGCAAGCCATCAGCACCGTGAGAAAGGATGTAGGCAAGCGCGCGGGTATACATGCCCATCTGGCCGTGGAACGCCGTCATCCGCCCGAACGATTGGCTATGATGCTCTCCGGCACTCTCTTCTTCGATCAAGCAAAATGCGTCGCCCTGCTTCTCAATGAATGGCAGTGGCGCAAAAGGCGCCAGCGCTTCGGACAGCACAACCGGGCCCGAGCCCGGGCCCCCGCCGCCATGCGGCGTGCTGAAGGTTTTGTGCAGGTTGATGTGCATGGCATCAATGCCGAGATCGCCTGGACGCACGCGGCCAACAATGGCGTTGAAATTGGCCCCGTCGCAATAAACGAAACCACCGGCGGCGTGAACTGCGTCCGAGATCGCCTTCATATCACGTTCGAACAGGCCGCAGGTATTGGGGTTGGTGATCATCACGCCCGCAACGTCCGGCCCGAGCCGGGCCTTCAGCGCATCGAGATCGACTCGGCCCGCCGCCGTCGCGGGGATGTTCTCAACCGCATAGCCAGCAAATGCCGCAGTGGCCGGATTCGTTCCGTGCGCGCTTTCCGGCACAAGGATCACTGAGCGGGCGTCGCCACGCGCCTCGAGTGCTGCGCGGATTGCGAGGACACCGCACAATTCGCCATGCGCGCCTGCCTTGGGGGACATTGCAACGGCCTTCATGCCGGTCAGCGTGACCAGCCAATGCGCGAGCTGGTGGATAACCGCGAGCGCGCCCTGCACCGTCTGAACAGGGGCGAGCGGATGGATGTCGGCAAAGCCCTTCATCCGTGAAATTTTTTCATTGAGGCGCGGATTATGCTTCATCGTGCAACTGCCGAGCGGGAACAGCCCAAGGTCGATGGCATAATTCTGGCGGCTGAGGCGGGTATAGTGACGCACGGTCTCGGGTTCGGACAGGCCGGGAATGCCCATCGGGCGGGAGCGTTCGAGGCCAGCAAGGCGCGAAGCGCCTGCCGGTGCCTTCGCAATATCGACCCCTGTCGTCTCGCTATCGCCAATCTCGAAGATCAGCGCCTCTTCGAGCATTAGCGCGCGGTTGCCGGTATAAGTCACTGCATCGCCTGCGTTACCGGCTCCCATTTCGGGCCGCCATCCGCTGTGGTTGATCGTCATGCCAGCACCTCCTCAAGCGCGGTAGCAAAGGCATCGACATCCTCATCTGTCACCACTTCGGTGACGGCCACGACAAGGCCATTTTCAAGCGCCGATACCCCCGGATAGAGGCGCCCAAGCGCCACTCCGCCAAGCACGCGCTTGTCGACAAGCGCCCGGATCACAGGGCGGGCCTCCTTCGAGAGCTTCAGCGTGAATTCGTTAAAGAAGCTGTCGTTGACCAGTTCGACACCCGGCACCCGAACCAGCCGTTCGGCAGCCGCCACCGCGTTCGCATGGTTCAACGCCGCCAGATCGCGCAGGCCGCGCTCCCCCAGCAAGGTCATGTGGACGCTGAATGCCAGCGCACAAAGCCCCGCATTCGTGCAAATATTCGATGTCGCCTTCTCGCGGCGGATATGCTGTTCGCGCGTTGAAAGTGTCAGGACGAAACCGCGCTTTCCTTCACTATCCACAGTCTCGCCGCAGAGCCGTCCCGGCATCTGCCGCACATATTTTTCCTTGCAGGCGAACAGCCCGACATAAGGCCCGCCAAATTGCAAGCCGACCCCGATCGACTGGCCTTCGCCAACGACGATATCGGCGCCCATTTCGCCCGGGCTCCGGATCGCGCCCAATGCGACCGGTTCGGTCACGACGGCCACCAGCAAGGCACCGTGCTCATGCGCCCTTGCGGCAATTGCGGAGAGATCTTCAATCCGGCCGAGAATGTCGGGATACTGGACGACGACGCATGAGGTTTCGCCATTGATGGCGGCAAGCAAACGGTCAGTGTCGGTCTTTGGCGACAGTTCGGGCGCAGCCGTATCGAGCGTGTCGCCAGTGAACTTTGCCATCGTCTTCGCAAGGCTCACATAATGCGGGTGAAGCCCGGAGGAGAGGATCGCCTTTTTCCGCTTGGTGATGCGTCCCGCCATGCTGACCGCTTCCCAGCAGGCGGTCGATCCGTCGTACATTGAGGCATTGGCGACATCGCAGCCGAGCAACCGCGCGACCTGCGTCTGGAATTCGAACAGCATCTGCAGCGTGCCCTGCGCGATTTCCGGCTGGTACGGCGTATAGGCGGTCAGGAACTCGCCACGCTGGATCAGGTGATCGACGCTGGCCGGGATGTGGTGCTTGTATGCGCCGCAGCCGAGGAAGAACGGATGATGCGCAGCCGCCATATTCTGCCGGGCGAGCGCGGAGAAATGCCGCTCCACCGCCATTTCGCTGGCATGGTTGGGCAGTCCGGCAATGGGGTCGGACAGCCGCGCTTCAGCGGGGACGTCGACGAACAGGTCGTCGATTGACGCCGCGCCGATTGTCGCCAGCATCGCGTGCCGGTCGGCTTGGGTAAGGGGAAGGTAGCGCATCAAAGGCCCGCCACGAATGCCTTGTAGGTCGTCTCGTCCATCAGGCCGTCAAGCTCTGCCGGGTCGGACAGGGTCAGCTTGAAGAACCAGCCATCGCCCTCAGGATCGGAATTGACCAGCGCCGGATCGCCCTCGAGCGCGCCATTGCCTTGGGTCACGGTTCCGCTCACCGGCGCATAGACGTCTGACGCGGCCTTCACAGATTCCACAACGGCAGCATCGCCACCCTTCTTCACCACCGCGCCGGACGCAGGCACTTCGACGAAGACGATGTCGCCCAACTGGCCCTGCGCATAATCGGTGATGCCGACGGTTGCGGTCGTGCCGTCGACGTCGATCCATTCATGTTCCTCGGTGAAATAGCGGGTCATTTGGCGGCTCCTCGGCGGACATAATTGTGGGGAATGAAGGGCATTTTGGTGACGGTCAGGCCGATCCGCTTGCCACGGACATCGGCCTCAAGCGCGGTGCCGGGCACGGCATGGGCGGTCGAGACGACGCCCATCGCGATGGGCGCCTGAACGCTCGGCGCGAAACCGCCCGATGTGACGATGCCCACCTGCGTGTCGTCGGCGAAGATCGCGCTGCCCTCACGCACTGGCTGGCGGCCCTCAACAGTAAAGCCGACCCGCTTCGAGGGTGGCCCATCGACCAGTGCTTTCAGGATCCGTTCGCTGCCCGGAAAGCCGCCTTCCGCGCGGCGGCGCTTGGAAATCGCAAAACCCAGGTCTCCCTGCACCGGATCGACCCGTTCATCGAGGTCATGGCCGTAAAGCGGCAGCCCGGCCTCCAGCCGCAGCGAATCGCGCGCGCCAAGGCCAATGGGCTTCACTTCGGGCTGTGCGGTCAACGCGTTTGCGAGCGCAACGGCAGCTTCGGCAGGCACCGAAATTTCAAAGCCATCCTCACCGGTATAGCCCGAACGGCTGATCCACAGCGGCTCATGGCCCCACAGAAAGCTGTCGGCCTCCATAAAGAACAGCCGATCCACGCCCGGCACGACCCGCGCCAGCGCATCGACTGCCTTGGGGCCTTGGAGCGCGAGCAGCGCCCGGTCTTCCATATGGTTGAGCGTGATCTCGTCGGGAAGATATTCACGGATATGGCCAATGTCTTCCCACTTCACCGCTCCATTGACGACCAGATAATGGCCCATCGGCGCGTTGGTGATCATAAGATCGTCGAGAATGCCGCCCTCTTCGTTGAGCAACAGCGAATAGCGCATCCGCCCTTCGGCCAGCGCCGAAATGTCCCCCGGCACAATGGCCTCAAGCGCTTCAGCGACACCGTCCCCGGTGAGCATCAATTGCCCCATGTGCGAAACGTCGAACAGCCCGGCGCTTTCGCGCGTCCACAGATGTTCGGCCATGATCCCTTCATACTGGATCGGCATGGTGTAGCCTGCGAACGAAACCATCCGGGCACCACGCTTGCGATGCCAATCGCCCAACGGCAATTCGAGAATTTCGGGTTCATCGTCGCTCATCAATTGCTCCGTCACAAAAGGTCACAGCACGGCAGTGCACAAGCACGTTCCTGCTGCCCCCTCTGTCACGGGAACCTGAGAGCTTTCATGCCTCAACGAGGCACTTACCCCTTCGGTGGCGATTGCTAACGCAGCCGCTCTTTCCAGAGTGTCGCAAAAGCCGATGCGGTCCTTTTGCCTGAGAGATTCCGGGGCGGTTGCTCCTTCGGCGATCAGGGTTTCCCCCAATGCTCTCCCGCTTCGTCAGCGACGTGCGACGCTTTGGCGGATGGCGAAATTCGAGTCAATCGACAAAGCTGCGGTATTGTTAAAGGATCGCAAAACGCACAGCTGCGGCGGCATGGATCGCGGTGGTGTCAAAGACCGGAACCGAAACATCTCCTGGTTGGATCAGCATAGTGATTTCTGTGCAGCCGAGGATGACTCCTTGTGCACCCTGACTCTTCAATTGCTCAACAATCGCCTTGTAACGCGCCCTTGATGTGTCGAGGACAACGCCCTGGCAAAGCTCATCATAGATCACCCTGTTCACCTCTGCGATATCGTCAGCTCCCGGCACCAGCACTTCCAGACCGCGCGCTTCCAGTCTGGATTTGTAAAAATCTTCTTCCATCGTAAAGCGCGTGCCGAGCAGGGCAACGCACTTCGTTCCAGCATGTAGCACTTCATCCGCTGTGCAATCCGCTAGGTGGAGCAAAGGGATGCCAATCCTTGTTTCGACTATGGCAGCAACCTTGTGCATCGTATTGGTGCAGATCAGTATCGCTTCCGCTCCTGCCGCTTCGAGCCGCGCCGCCGTTTCGGCGAGGCTCGTGCCCGCTTCGTCCCATTTCCCGGCATATTGTAGCGTTTTGATCGCCTCGAAGTCGTAAGAATAGATCAGGAGGCTGGCCGACCGTAGCTGCCCCAATGCGTCGCGCACGCCCTCGTTGATGAGCTTGTAATACAGCGCGGTCGATTCCCAACTCATTCCGCCGATCAAGCCAATTGTCTTCACCGCTTGCCCTCCAGCAATCTGGCCGCAAGTTTGCGCCAGCCGGTCTCGAGCAGCTCCATTGCCGCAAGCTCCTTCAGCGCGGAGGGATCCGTCTTGTGATCGCCCCCGATCAGAACGCCGAACACGCGCCTCACCGTCCAGTCGGGCAAGGGGTGTTCCGTCAGCAACAGCGTGTCGCCCGCCTTCGCAACCCCTTCCTCGATCACGCG
>JANLQV010000388.1:0-4123 GCA_031368025.1 Sphingomonadales bacterium
CGCGAACATCGTCGCATCGCCACCATCATCGAGGATCAGGTTGCAAGTCTGTCCGTCACCCCAATCGAAGATGCGCCCGACATAGTCCCAATAGTCCGCAAGGCTTTCACCCTTGATCGCGAACACCGGGATGCCGCTCGCGGCGATGGCAGCCGCTGCGTGATCCTGCGTCGAGAAAATGTTGCAGGTTGCCCAGCGGATATCAGCGCCAAGCTCGGCTAGCGTTTCAATCAAAACGGCAGTCTGGATCGTCATGTGAAGCGAACCGACAATCCGTGCACCCTTGAGCGGCTTTGACGCACCGAATTCGGCGCGGAGAGACATCAGGCCCGGCATTTCGGTTTCTGCAATGTTGATTTCTTTGCGCCCGAAATCGGCAAGCGCAAGATCGGCAATCACATAGTCATTCGCGGCCACAATGGGTCTCCGGCTAAGGGCAAGTCGGCTTGGCCCCTAGCTGCGAACGCTCATAATTGCAAATATAAAGATATCTTTATATGTTATTTTCTAGCCGCCAGCGCGACCATGCAGCGGTTACCGGTCAGGACCGGCTCCACATGCGCTGCTGTTGCAAGGCGCGACAATCCGGTAAGCGAACCGCCCTCAGCCTGAGCCGCCGAAAGGATCGAGGACATGTCGTCACACGTCAGGCCTTCTGCGCCAGCGCCATACCGGTTGGCGATTGATGTAACATAGCGATCATAGCCGTTCAGGCCGCCTTGATCTGCAAATTGCCGCCGCAGCGTATCATTGACCAAGGTCAGCGCAACCCGGCTGGAGCGAACGAAATCATTATAGGCGCCAAGAATGTGGGGATCGGTTGACCGGCACCGGAGCGCCGAGACCATCAACATGGTTTCCATATCCCGGACCTTCGCCGCGTCGATCGCGGTTTCGCCCCAGCAAGCAGCCTGAACCGATGTTACCGGCAATGCGACCAAAGTCGCCGCGATCAGTGCCGATTTGATGAAGTTCCCCATGTCGGTCCCCTTTGCTTCCCCGAAGCAGGCAACGTGTCATGAGGGTCTGTGATTCATGTTAACAAACGTGATTAACAAAATTGTCGGTGCAAAAGAAAAACGCGGGGATGAGCACTGCCGCCCACCCCCGCGTCGATTGGCTTTAAAAGTTAAACGTGCAACCCTGACAGGCGCACATCCTCAACGCCGCCATAGCGCGTGATGCAGGAGAACTTGCCCTTGTCATAGTCATTGCCATAGTGATCGTAATTGTTGCCGTAGCGATCCCAACCATTGTAACCGCGGCGATCAAAATCCCGACCAGCGACGATCAGGCGTCCGCGAACTTCATAACCTCCGCGGATCCGGTTGATCGACGTCACGTCGGTAATCCGCGCGCGACCATAACGGCTGGCGTCACGTTCTGCGGCGCGGACGCACTGCTCAACGGCCGAACGGCTATTATATCCATCGCGATAATAGCCATTTTGGGCGTTGTAGTCGCGCCCACGGTCGTCATAACGCCCATTGCGCGACCCGGCGGAGGCGATAGCAGCTATGCCACCGATGATCAGCGCACCCGCGATCACATCGCCAGCATCTATATTGTCCCGACCACGATGATGGCCATCGCGTGCCATGACGGGTGTCGAAGCCGCAACGGCCGTGGCAGCCGCAGCAGCAAACAGTGTAGCTTTGGACAGGAATTTCATATCAACCTCCATTAACGCCTGTTGCAATAACCATTGGCACCGGAAAATGTTTCGCATGAACCGGCTGACCGAAAACTGAACTGCATCGTAGGCTCCTGTTCAGCTTTTTTGAGCACTTGGCCTTGAAATTCCGCGAATCCGCTGTTAGGGGCACCCCACGAACGGCGTGATACCTATCGCGACGATCCCTTTGTTTTTGCCATTTGCCTTGGAACGTGCCGCTGGCATCGTCTGGCTGAATTGACCGGAGTGTGACGACTTTATGCAGATTATGGTTCGCGACAATAATGTCGATCAGGCGCTGCGCGCGCTGAAAAAGAAGCTGCAGCGCGAAGGCGTCTATCGCGAAATGAAGCTGCGTCGCCACTATGAAAAGCCGTCGGAAAAGCGTGCCCGTGAAAAGGCCGCCGCGATCCGCCGTGCCCGCAAGATGGACCGCAAGCGCGCTGAGCGCGACGGGGTTCGTTAAGAAGTTTCTGGCTGACGCGGGTTTGCTGCTCCGCTAGAGTTGCCCTTTCAATCCGGCTTCAGGGGGCTCCATGTCCGTTACGACCGTTCCGATCCGACCCATCGAAAAGGGCTCACTCACCAAACTCTGGGCGGGCGTGGCTGTGGCGGTGCTGATTGCCGGCGGTGCAGCATGGTGGGGAACTCAAAAGGCCGTTGCCGGTGCCTGCAGCACCAAGGCCTTCGCAGCCGAAGGCAAGGGCGTCTCGGATATTGAAAAGACGGCGAGCGGCCTACAATTCCAGACTGTGAAGGCTGGCGCGGGCGCCAAGCCGACAGAGACCGACGTTGTGCTCGTCAGCTACAAAGGCACACTCCCGGATGGCAAGGAATTCGATTCCAATCCGCGCGCGCCGTTTCCCGTACAGGGACTGGTGCCCGGCTTCACCGAAGCCCTTAAGAAGATGCAGCGCGGCGGAAGCTACAAGCTCTGCCTGCCGCCTGCCATCGGCTATGGCGCGCAAGCCAATGAACGCATCCCGGCCAATTCAACGCTGCTTTTCGATGTCGAGCTGATCGATTTCAAGAGCATGGCCGAAGTCCAGGCGATGCAACAACAGCAGCAGATGCAGCAGCAAATGCAGCCGGACGGCTCGATGGGTGCGATGCCACCGGGCGGAATGCCAGCCGGACACTGATTGCTCAGCCTGCGGGAACTTCAGCCCTTGTTGCCGACTTTTCCGATTCCCGTTCCAGCGCAACCTTGAGCATCACAACAATTGGGTCGGCAAGCGCCAGACCCAGGACTCCAAACAGGGCACCAAAGATAAGTTGTGCCCCCAGCACCAGCGCGGGAGCGAGATCGACAGAGCGACGCGCAACCATCGGGACAAGCAGGTAACCGTCAAGCGTATGGATAAATAAATAGACGCCAATTGCCCAATACCCTGTGTTCAAGCCCGCTGAAAAACCGACAAGCACCATCAATCCGCCCGAGATCAGCGCGCCGATATTGGGCAGGAAGGCAAGCATGCCCGTCATGACGCCAAGCAGCGCTGCCATTGGCACATTGCCCCAGAGCAGCAGGAAATAGGTACTCACCCCTTCGAAAAACATTGCGATCAATCGCCCGGCCATCAGGCGGCGCAAGGTTGCCCCGATCGCAGACATCGTTCCATAGATACGGTCCCGACTTCTGACTGGAAACATCCAGGCGATGCCGCGTTCATATAGGCGCGGTTCGATCGCCAGAAACACGCCGATAACGACGATCAGCACGACGCTGGCGATCGCCCCGAACATGCTTGTCACTGCCGAAGTGACGCGCCCAAGCGACCCCAGTATCTGTTTGCCAATCTCGGTAAGCTGTTCGGGGTGCTGCAACAGGCCCATCTGCGCCGCCCAAGCCGAAATCGCGGTCGTCTGATTTTCAATGATCACGTGCATCGTTTCAAATTGCTGCACAAGCTGGGTGCCGGCGAGCACAACAACCCATGCGAGAAAACCGACGACGCTGATGACGACCAGCAACAGGCGCCATTGGCGACCGATCGGCAATGCCTTGCCAAGCAGTCGCGCGCCACCATCGAGCATGGACGCGAAGACGATTCCGCCGATGATCAGGAGCAAAGGCTGGGCCAACAACCAGATCAAGGCAACCAGAACAAGAAGGCCGATCCAGACCGAGGCCCGCTTTAGCTCCTGACGAATCAGCGGATCGCGCAGTTCGTTCGGGCCCGGTTCCTCAATATGGCCGGGCATATTTACTCAACCTGGTCGGGATGCAGGCTTGTGCCCGCCCGGCTTGGGCGCAGGGCCGTGATCCAGGATAGCGGGTTCCACAATTTCGTGGTGCCATCGAGCGAGAAGGTAATGAATTCAGCCTTTCCGCCGATATTTTCCCAAGGCACTGGTCCCCCCAGCCCGCGATCCTCCACCGCAAACCGGCTATCGGCAGAACGATCCCGGTTGTCCCCCATCAGGAAGACATGGCCTTCGGGAATC
>JANLQV010000391.1:0-5718 GCA_031368025.1 Sphingomonadales bacterium
TCATCCAGATGCCCAGCGCGCTTTCAATACCAATGAATTCCCCAAAATATGACTGGCGATATTATACCGAACCCGAAGAGCATCTGGGTGGTCGGCGGATGCACACCCCGCGCGGTAAAGTGCTGGGTGGTTCGTCGTCGATCAATGGCTTGGTCTATATTCGCGGCAATCCTCATGATTTTGATCGCTGGGAGGAGGAAGGCGCGTCCGGCTGGCGCTATTCGGATGTGCTGCCCTATTTCAAACGGGCAGAGACCCGCGCCGAAGGCGGCAATGAGTATCGGGGCGGCGATGGTCCACTCCATACTTGCTATGGCTCGCTCAAGAACCCGCTGCATGCCGCGTGGCTCAAAGCGGCAGGGCAGGCGGGCTACCCGATCACCCAAGACATCAACGGTGCTCAGCAGGAGGGCTTTGGCCGATTCGACATGACCGTGCGCAAGGGCGTACGCTGGAGTGCAGCGAACGCTTATCTGAAGCCAGCGATGCGGCGCTCTAACCTGCGTGTCATCACGCACGCGCTGGCCGAGAGGGTCTTGTTTGAAGGCAAGCGGGCATCTGGCGTTGCCTTCCGTCACAGGGGAAGGGCCATGACAGCGCACGCGCGACGCGAAGTGATCGTTTCATCGGGGTCGATCAATTCGCCTCAACTGCTGATGCTTTCAGGCATTGGGGCCGCTCATTCGCTCACTGATCATGGTTTGCATGTCGTTGCAGACCGGCCCGGCGTTGGCGCCAATTTGCAGGATCATCTCGAATTCTATTTTCAGTTCGCGTGCACCGAGCCGATCACGCTTTATTCGGTGATGAACCCGATCGCCAAAATGATGATCGGGCTGCGCTGGCTGTTGCGACATGATGGCCTTGGCGGCACAAATCACTTTGAAACAGGCGGTTTCATCCGGAGCAGAGCCGGCATCCGCTATCCCGATATCCAGTATCATTTCCTGCCAATGGCAGTGAGCTATGATGGATCATCGCTCGCCAACGAACATGGCTTTCAGGCGCATGTTGGGCCGATGCGATCGAAAAGCCGCGGCAGTGTAAAACTGCGCTCACCCGACCCGCAGGACAAGCCAGTCATACGCTTCAATTATATGAGCCAGCCGGAAGATTGGGACGAAATGCGCGCCTGTGTGCGCTTGACGCGTGAACTGTTCAGCCAACCCGCCTTTGCGCCATATATCGGCCTTGAAATCCAGCCGGGCCCGAAAGTCCATGACGACGAAGCGATCGACGCCTTTATCGCGCAAAAGATCGAAAGTGCTTATCATCCGTCATGTAGCTGCAAAATGGGTCGAGCGGATGATCCGATGGCAGTCGTCGATAGCGCGCTGCGTGTCATCGGGGTGGAAGGATTGCGGGTGGTCGACTCTTCGGCGATGCCGTCAATCACCACGGGAAACCTCAACGCGCCGACGATCATGCTCGCTGAAAAGGCTGCCGACCACATCCTTGGCCGGACATTGCTCGAGCCTTCAGAGGCGCCATACCACAGCGCCGCAAACTGGCTGACGGAACAGAGATGACGGCATATTTGATTAAATCGATCCACGAGCCAGCACGGGCCGTCAAAATCATCCACGAAACCGATGTACTCGTTGTCGGCTCGGGTCCGGGGGGGCTCGCGGCAGCGTTGGCGTCGGCGCGCGCGGGTGTCGAGACAACACTTCTCGAACGCTATGGTTGTTTTGGTGGCAATATCACTCAGGTCGGCGTCGAAGGCTTTGCTTGGTATCGCCATCCCGCGACCATTGATAGCGAAGGCATTGGGCGAGAATTTGAGGACCGCGCCAAATCAATGGGTGCTGCCATTCCCGAGCCCCAATCGATCAGCCACGCGCTCGATGCCGAGGCGTTCAAATATGTGGCCGACGTGCTGGTCGAGGAGGCGGGCATCTGGCCGATGCTGCACCGTACGTTCGTAGCGCCTATCGTCGAGGGCGGCGTCATCAAGGGTGTGATTACTGAGAGCAAGGCAGGCCGTGAGGCGATCCTGGCCAAGCGCGTGGTCGATGCGACGGGCGATGCGGACATTGCCGAACGCTGTGGCGCGCCAACCTTCAAGACACCTCGGAGCGAAATGATGTCGGCCTCTGTCATGTTCTCGATGTGCGGCTTGAACAAGACGCGCTTCATCGACGCAGTAAAGGCCGATCCGCAAACCTATG
Organism: Sphingomonadales bacterium; assembly: GCA_031368025.1. GTDB lineage: Bacteria > Pseudomonadota > Alphaproteobacteria > Sphingomonadales > Sphingomonadaceae > Aquisediminimonas. The sequence goes on from JANLQV010000391.1 coordinate 2,172, forward strand.
CCGATTGGGCTGGCGAGGGCGAGTGGGATATCACCACCGACGGTAAAGAGGATGGCATGTTCTCCCCCTTTTTGCGCAAGCCGTTCAAAAAGGCGCTGGAGGCAGGCATTCTCCCAGACAACCTGACAACCATAGCGGGCACATGGGGCACGGTTTCTGATCAGGGCGACTTGACCTATCTCAACATGGTACATCTTAATCTCGACGGTACGGATCCGGAAGATCTGACGCGCGGTGAAATGGACGGGCGCAAACAGGCAATGCTCGCGGTAGAAGCACTCAAGCGATTCATGCCGGGGTGCGAGAATGCCAAGCTACGCAATTTTGGCATGACGCTAGGCATCCGTGACACGCGCAAGATCGACGCAGTCTACAACATGCAAGGGAGCGACGTGCGGGGCGAAGCACGGTTCGAAGACTCAATCGGCATCTTCCCCGAGTTCATCGACGGCTATGGCTTGCTGGTGCTGCCCACCACCGGCCGGTATTTCCACGTCCCCTATCGCGCGCTACTGCCGAAGCATATTGGCAATCTGATCGTCGCGGGACGCACGATCGGCGGCGACAAAGTCAGTCATGCCGCTGTGCGCAACATGATGTGCTGTGCGGTTGCCGGGCAGGGTGCTGGCGTCGCTGCGGCGATGTCGATCAAGACTGGCCGCGATTTCGATGCAATTGATATCACAACTATACAGAGTGAACTCCGTCGTCAGGGCGCAAGGCTCTATTAGCCAAGTGGAGAGCAAATATGACGCAAGATCGCACGAAGTGGGTCAAGTGAGTTGGATCCAATGCATCAGCGGCATTGACACCAGATAAATATTTTCTAATATTTAAAAATAGAAAAACTTAATTAAAAAGTGGGCAAAATCCATTGAAACTACCACAGGAATTTGATCTGCATTCGCTTGAGATTTTTCTGCTCACGGTTGAGCTTGGCGGGATGTCGCAATGTGCGATGCACCTGCAGGTCACACAATCCGCGGTATCCCAAACGATTTCCAAACTGGAGAAGAGCATCGGGGCCACGCTCTTCGATCGCTCATTGCGCCCGCTTGGGCTGACGGCCAGCGGCAAATCGCTCTTCGACCGCGGCCAGAGGCTCGTTGCCCATGCCAAAGCGACTTACGATGACGTGCGCGAAGGCGCAAATCTGCCGATTGCCAGTATCACGGTTGCGATGTCGTTCAGCCTTGCCAACAAGCTGACGGCTCCCATCCTCAATACGCTGGGTGATCGCGCAGACCGGTGGAGCATCAGATCGGGCATCTCGCTCGAACATCAAGGCGAATTTCTCGCGCGAGATATTGATATGCTCGTCACTGGCAGTTTCAATCTTGAGCATCGCGAAGGCGTTGAGGTTTATCCGATTTTCGAAGAAAGCTTCGTCATTCTCTTGCCCGCGGATTACCGAGAGGTCATCGATCTTGGTGGCGGCCCGCCCCGGCTACCCTTTATCCGTTTTTCCCGTCTCACGGGGATGGGGCAGCAGATCGAACGGCAAATTTTGCGGATGAAACTGAAGCTGCCTCACGTTGTAGAGGTCGAATCCTCCCATCAGCAAATGGCACTTGTCGCTTCGGGATTCGGCTGGACGATTACTTCGCCGGTCTGCCTCGCGGGGCAACCCGAACTGCTCCAGCACATGCGCCTTGAACCGATGCCCAGGGGACGATTTGCGCGACAGGTGCAGGTCGTCGCGCGCGCCAACGAACTCGGCGATTTGCCGCGCGAGACTGCCATTCTGGCCCGAAAAGTGCTGCGCGATACCGTCTTTCCGCCGCTGATCGCGGAGTATCCCTTGCTGGGGAGACAATTTGTGTGGGCCGACGGCTTGAGCGACACGAGCAAGCTGGCCTCGTCATGAAATTCGGATTTGATGGAACGCGCCCGATGAAATCTGGATGGATCGTCCTCGTTACAATTTTGGCTGCGAACACGCTTTCCGCGCGCGTGCCATCGGGCCCGCCCAGCATCATGGCGTCTGACGCGCCCGAGCTGGCGGCACTGGGCCCTGAGGCGGTGGGTTTCAGAACGATAACCATCGTTCACCATCGGCAGCCCAACCTGACCGCGGTGGACGCGAAGACCGGAGTGGTGCCACTTCATGATCGCAAGCTGGTCGTTGATATCTGGTATCCGGCCAATGTCAAACCCGGCGCGCAACGTGTAAAATACACAGCGACATTTTGGGGTGAACCACCCAAACCGCCCGTTCGGTTCACCGTGCCAGGATTGGCCGTGCAGAACGCTGAGGCGCACGGCGTATCTCATCCGCTGGTGATCCTGTCGCATGGGTATAGCAACGCCCCCGCTTCGATGACCTGGCTCGCCGAAAACTTGGCGTCGAAAGGCTATGTTGTCGCCGGAATTCATCATGAAGATCCAAACCCTTATGTCGTTTCCGCAGAACAACGGGCGAGCCCCAATTTCAACCGGCCACTGGACATCGTATTCGTCGCCCAACAGCTAAAGGCAATGTTGGGCGCACAAATTGATCCCGCATCGATTGCGCTCATTGGCTATTCGCAAGGCGGATATGGGGTGCTGACCGCAGGCGGGGCCACACTTGATCTGGATGGTCCGGCGATGGGTTTGGTTCCGGGAGGCTGGCTGACGAAATATGGACGTGGCACGACCGGCGCCGCTGAACTCAACATTCCGGGATTGAAGGCGATCATTGCGATGGCACCTGCCGGAGGCGGTGCGAAGAGTGCGTGGGGCAGGGAGGGGCTCGCCGCCATCACCGCGCCCATGCTGCTCATCCAGGGGGATGCTGATCCGGTTGTCGATTACAAAACCGGCGCGCTGGCCATCTTTGACGGTGCCATCCATTCGGATCGCTATCTGCTGACTTACAAGCAAGCGGGGCATGCGATCGCTCTCAACCCGGCGCCGCCCGAAATGCGGGGTTCGCTTTGGGACATGGACTGGTTTGAGGATCCGATCTGGCGGCAGGACCGGATCAATGCGATCAACCTGCACTTCATCACTGCTTTTCTCGGCCTCCGTCTTCGTGGCGAAGCGGATCGTGCGGATTGGCTCAATGTCCCTGTGGCTAGCTCGGACGCAGGTATTTGGAATGCGCCGCCCGGCACGCTCTGGGGTGCCGTTAGCCCCGGAGGAAATGGCATCACCTTGTGGAAGGGCTTTCAACGTCGCCACGCGCGGGGGATGGAGCTGCGACATGCGATATCCGAAGGGGGAAAATAGCGATCAGTAAGAAGTATCTGGCCTTGCATCCTCCAGGATCATCGCTGCCCCTTTTTCCGCAACCATGACCGTGGGCGCGTTGATGTTTCCCGATGTGATCGTCGGAAAAATAGATGCGTCGACAACACGCAGGCCCTGAATACCGTGCACTTGCAGTCGCGCGTCTACGACCGACGTGGCCGGATCAGGGCCCATCATACACGTCGAGGTCGGGTGATAGACAGTGTCCGCGCGTTTGCGAAAGTCGTCGAGCAGTTCGTCATCACTTTCCAGATGCGCGCCTGGGACAAGTTCCTCGGTGATAATATCGGCAAGCGGCGATGTGCGAGCCAAT
>JANLQV010000452.1:0-4228 GCA_031368025.1 Sphingomonadales bacterium
GAACACGATCATGATCGCGACGATGTTTCAGGATATTCCGTGTGATATCAATATTATCGGAATTATCCCTGATGACCTTTCGAAGATCGTCGCCGCGATCCAAAATGTGGATGCTGACCTGTTGATCACGATGGGCGGCGCATCCGTTGGCGATCATGATCTCGTGAGGCCAGCGCTGGAGCAATGCGGGGCGTTGCTCGATTTCTGGAAAGTCGCGATGCGCCCTGGAAAGCCCGTGATGGCGGGCAGGCTGGGAGACATGCTGGTGCTTGGCCTGCCCGGCAATCCGGTCTCGGCGTTTGTGACAGCGTTGCTTTTCGCAAAACCAGCGGCAGCGGCGCTTTCAGGAGCGCGCGCGCCTCTTCCCAAATACATCAAATTGCGCCTCGCCACCCCCCTTCCGGCCAATGGAAATCGCACCGATCACATTCGCGCAAAACTCACGGAGGAGGGCGTGGCCCGGGTCGGGCCAAACGACAGCTCTGCGATGGGTGGGCTCGCTGCTGCGGATTTTCTGATCGTTCGTGCGCCCAATGCAACGCCTCGCGCGATTGGCGACGAAGTGTCGGTGCTGGCGCTATGATCGTTCGCGCGAACTTATGGTGAACATTATCGCTTGACGTTGCACATTGGGGTGCCTAAAAGTTCCACGTTCGTTCCCTATTGGAGGCATCACGATGCTGACCCGCAAACAACATGATCTGCTCTGTTTCATACATGACCGGCTGTCTGAAACCGGCATCTCCCCTTCATTCGAGGAAATGAAGGAAGCGCTGGATCTCAAATCCAAGTCCGGCGTCCACCGTCTGATCTCGGCTTTGGAGGAGCGCGGCTTCATCCGCCGTCTGCCCAATCGGGCGCGTGCGCTTGAAGTGGTGCGCATGCCCGAACGTGGCGGCGACTCCAGGCCGGTCTCCTCAACGAACGTCGTCAATCTCGCGCCGAAATCGATGGCACCCAAGGGTCCCCCGATGGCGGCGAATGATGTTTACGAAATACCGCTGCACGGCAGAATTGCCGCCGGCATGCCAATCGAGGCGCTTGAAGGGCAATCCATGCTGGCCGTGCCTGCAGCGCTGCTCGGCTCAGGTGAGCATTACGCGCTCGAAGTTTCTGGGGACTCGATGGTCGAGGCAGGCATTCTGGACGGCGACTATGCGCTGATCCGAAAGGCGGATAGCGCACGCGAAGGCGAAATCATCGTCGCGCTGGTCGATGGTCATGAAGCGACGCTCAAATATTTCCGCCGCGAAGGGTCGATGGTCCGCCTCGATCCCGCAAACCGTGCTTATCAGCCCCAACGCTATGCGCCAAACCAGGTGCGCGTGCAGGGCCTGCTCGCGGGGCTTTTGAGGCGCTACTGACCGATTGCCTGCCGCGTAGCCAGGGGTGATCATCCCTTTCGCGAAAGACGCTTTCGACCTGCGGGCTGGCAAGACTGATCGCCAGCCCGCCTGTCTTTGAGAGCAGGGCCTTGTCCAGCTTCAGCCAGCGCGGCGTGCAGCCGCGCGGCAAGCGCCGATCACTTACAACGATATCGACCGAACGGCACGTCTCGGCAAAGGCAGACCATGGCAGGCGATAGGGGCTTCGCGTGGCAGCAATCCGCCAGCTCCGCCCCCCGCGAACAAGAGTGACCAGGCACAAGTCGCGGCCGCAGCGCGCACCCGGCACAATATCCAGATCGATCAGCGGATCAAGGTCACCCGCACGCTCAGAAAGAAGGTCGCGCATGTAATCGCCGGTCCTCGAGCGGAGCAACGCCACGTGCCCATCATTGCCGCGCACGGCCAGATGACGGCCATCGCCCGTCACCAGCAGGTCGGGAGTGGGAACCGCCAAAGCCAGGATCACACCCAGGATAAACGGAACAAGGCCGAGCCAACGGGGTCGACTGCGCCAGAGCAACATCCAAAGACCGCCGCCGAGCATGGCGGCAAAGGCTGGCACTGGAATGGACGGCAGGGCCGCAACGGCGCCCGGCAGGACCGAAACCTGTCTCGCAATCCAGAGCAGAAAATCGAGGCTCTGGCCGGTCGCCCACCAGAACGGCGTGCCCAGACCGACGGTATCGAGCGACAGTGCCAAGGCCTCGAGCGGCATGACAATGAAGGTGGTCAGCGGAATGGCGACGATATTGGCAAACGCCCCGTAAAGGCCCGATTTGTGAAAATGGTAGAGCGCAATCGGTGCAAGGATCATCTCCACGACAACGCCGGTCAGCAACAATGACACGATTGAGCGGGTCATGCGCCAAACCAGCGCTTCATCGTGCCGCATCGTGATCGCGCGGATGCGCGGATGTTCATGGAGCGCAACAATCGCGGTGATGGCTGCAAAGCTAAGCTGGAAGCTCGCCCCGACCAGGGATTCCGGCCAGACAATGAGCACCATCAACGCGCCTGTTGCAACCAGTCTCAACGTCATGGCTTCGCGCCCCAGGGCAAGGCCGATCAGGACAAGCAAGGCCGCAATGCAGGATCGGATTGTTGGCACTTCCGCCCCGGTCAGCAAGGTATAGCCAATGCCGGCCAGCGCTCCCATTCCCGCTGAAATCAGCACTAGCGGCGCACGCAGCGCCAGCCACGGGCTCAATGCAAGCAATCGCAGAGTGAAGAACATCGCGGCGCCAACGACGGCCGTGATGTGCAGCCCGCTGATCGACAGGAGATGCGTCAGCCCGCTCGCACGCATCGCATCCTCGTCTTCCGGCGCGATGCCGCCCCGATCCCCGGTTGCAAAGGCCGATGCAATGCCTCCGGCACTCCCGCCCAACTGGCCACGGACATGGGCGGAGATTCGGGCCCGCAGAGATTGGCCACCCTCGGGCACTGGGCCAAGGCGACGAAGCGGATCGAGCGCTTTGCCCGTGCCGCCGATCCGCTGGAACCAGGCCGCGCGGGCAAAGTCATACCCGCCGGGCACAGCGGAATCCGGCGGCGGCACCAGCCGGGCCCGCACGGCAATCTGTTCTCCTTCGATCAGATCGGGAATTGCCTTGTCAGTATCGACCGAAACCCTGAGGTGCGGCGGCAAGCTTGCCCCCGTGCCGGTGGTGAGGAGGAGGCGAACACCGTCGCGCTGCGGTCGGGACTCGATCCGTTCGACCCGCGCTGTAAACGTGGCAATCGTGGGTCGTTCGATCCTCGCTTCCGCCACCCGTTCGCTACGCAGCCAGATCAGCCCGCAGCCGCAGCTCATGCTCAATCCCGCCCAGAAAACCAGCGTTGCGGTTCTTCGACGGAGGTTGAGCGCCGTGCCTGCGCTGGCCGCGCCCAATCCCGCAATCATGACTGCAATCCACACGCCGCGGGTTGCGGTTGCAAACCATAATCCGATCCCCAAGCCCAGCATCACCGGTATCCAGAGTGCAAGCTGGTCGCGTTCCAGTTCGAGCCAATGTTCAAGCCGCTCAAAGGTTTGAGCCACAGCCCTTTGAAGCCTCGCGATTGGCATGCTAGGGGCGCTCTTTGTGATTGCAGAGACGGAGATCGACCGGGTGGGCGCAAATACGGCAAATACGGGCGTCATCACTCGATTCGCGCCCTCGCCGACGGGATTTCTGCATATCGGTGGGGCGCGTACTGCGCTTTTCAACTGGCTGTTCGCCCGGCATCATGGCGGAAAATTCCTGTTGCGCATCGAAGATACAGATCGCGCACGCTCAACGGATGCAGCCATCGATGCGATTCTCGACGGAATGCAGTGGCTGGGGCTTGATTGGGATGGGGAAACGGTATTTCAGTTTGCTCTCGCCAGCCGCCACGCCGAAGTCGCGAACGAGTTGCTCAAAAACGGCCATGCCTATCGCTGCTACGCGACGTCTCAAGAGCTTGAGGCCATGCGCGAGGCTCAGCGCGCTGCGAAACAGCCGATGCGCTATGACCGCCGCTGGCGCGACCGCGATCCGTCTGAAGCGCGCGCCGGGGCACCGTTCGTCATCCGTCTCAAGGCACCCCTCGAAGGCAGCGTGACGATAGAAGATCGTGTGCAGGGTCCAGTGACCGTCAATAACGAGGAGCTGGACGATTTCATCCTGCTGCGTTCGGACGGAACGCCGACCTATATGCTTTCAGTCGTCGTTGACGATCATGATATGGGCATCACACACGTCATCCGGGGTGACGATCATCTCAACAACGCCTTCAGGCAGCTCGCGCTGATCCGTGCGATGGGATGGCAGGAGCCGGTCTACGCGCATGTGCCGCTCATCCACGGGCCGGACGGG
>JANLQV010000043.1:0-3874 GCA_031368025.1 Sphingomonadales bacterium
ACATGAACGTCAACGAAGTGATCGCCGGCCGGGCCAACGAGATGCTTACCGGCACGCGCGGCGGCAAATGGCCTGTCCATCCCAATGATCATGTGAACATGAGCCAATCGTCGAACGACAGCTTCCCGACTGCGTTGCATATTGCGGTCACCATTGAGACACGCGAAAAGCTTCAACCTGCGATCCTCGGCCTCCACCAGGCGCTCGACGAAAAAGCCCGGCAATGGGCGGGAATTGTGAAAATCGGTCGCACGCACATGCAGGATGCGACACCATTGACGCTTGGTCAGGAATTTTCAGCCTATGCCGCGCAGCTTGCGAAGGCGAGTGTTCGGGTCACCAGCGGAACGACAGACATTTTTTCGCTTGCCCAGGGTGGCACGGCGGTTGGCACCGGGCTGAACGCACCACCCGGCTTTGCGACGAATTTTGTGAGGGCGGTCAATGAATTGACCGGCATCATGTTCAGGAGCGATGACAACAAGTTTGAAGCCCTCGCGACAAACGATGCCCTGGTCGAACTGTCCGGCATGCTCAACACGATCGCCGTCTCCCTCACTAAAATCGCCAACGATATCCGCCTGCTCGGTTCCGGCCCCCGCTCGGGCCTTGGCGAACTGATCCTGCCGGAGAACGAGCCCGGCAGTTCAATCATGCCTGGGAAGGTCAACCCAACCCAGTGCGAAATGCTCACAATGGTGGCCGCGCAAGTGATCGGCAATCATCAGGCGGTGACGGTCGGCGGGATGCAGGGTCATCTTGAACTCAACGTCTTCAAGCCGCTGATCGGCGCCAATGTGCTCAGATCGATCGACCTGCTCGCAACCGGCATGGCGACATTTGCTGAACATTGCGTCAAAGGCCTGCAAGCCAATGAACAACGGATCGCCGAACTGGTCGCCCGTTCGCTCATGCTGGTCACCGCGCTTGCCCCCGAGATCGGGTATGACAATGCTGCCAAGATTGCGAAACATGCTCATGAGAATGGCCTGACGCTCAGGGAAGCGGCGTTCGCGCTCAGGCTTGTAGACGAAGAGACATTCGACCGTCTCGTGCGCCCGGAGACGATGGTTTAGGCGCAGGGCTGGACGCCCTGTGCGCAGTCCGCACCGGTTTCGATCTGGATCGTTGAGTGGCGAATCGCAAATTTCGATGCCAGTCGATGCTCGACTTCGGCGAGGAATTCATCGCCCGGATAACCGTTCGGAACCACCAGATGGGCCGTCAGCGCGATCTCTGTGGTGCTCATATGCCAGACGTGCAGATCATGGACCTTCGTCACACCAGACGAACTTCGCAACTCGTTTTCAACCTGCAAAAGATCGATATGCGGCGGAACTGCGGCCAACGTCATCGCAACCGACTGGCGAAGCAGGCCCCAGGTGCTCCAGAAAATATAGACGACGATTGCAAGGCTGGTCAGCGGGTCGATGATTGCCCTGCCGGTTCCCATGACCAGCAGGCCCGACACCACGACACCGGCCGAAACGGCTGTATCGGCCAACATGTGGAGATAAGCGCCGCGAATATTGAGATCGGTGCTGCGGCCACGTGAAAACATCCAGGCAGTGATTCCGTTGACCGCAATCCCGACCAGCGCGACAAGGCTGACGATGCCGCCCGCCACCGGAGAGGGGGCAAGGATGCGCTGCACGGCTTCCAGTGCAATCGCACCGATAGCGACGAGCAGAAGCAGCGCGTTGAAAAGGGCGGCAAGGATTGTCGAACCCTTATAGCCGTATGTAAACCGCTGGGTCGCTGCGCGCCTGGCGAGCATGACGCCGCCCCAGGCAACCAGCAGCCCCAGAACGTCGGAGAGATTGTGCCCGGCGTCGGCAAGCAGCGCCGTCGAGTGCGCGGCCAGCCCATAGGCCGCCTCTACAACAACAAACCCCGCGTTGAGAATGAGACCGACAGCAAAAGCACGGCCGAAACTGACGGGCACATGAATATGGTGGTGTCCTTCATGTGCCGCGTGATCATGTCCCATGCCGCTTGCCTATCGCAGCAAGGAGGGCCACGCAATCGACCAAGAGCAGATGGAGTTCGGCAAACGACAGGCTGGCAGTTGCGCGGCTGCAGTCGACTCCGCATAGTATCTGCAACACAATTAAAGGGATGATCAAACATGACTGAAACCAAATCCGGCATCGACCGGCGTCAGGCGCTGGCCCTCACTCTCTCGGCAGCGGCCGTCTCGGCAGCGCCCGGCCTGGCGCACGCAGCGGCTAAAGCTTTACCTGCGACACCCGCCAAACGTTTTTCCGGTCTGCTCGCGCAATTTGCAGAGGAATTGCTTAAACTCTCCCCATCCACCGCGACTTCGCTCGGGCTCGATTCGGGCCCGCGTCTCGCGCTCAAGTCTCAATGGGGTGACGGATCACCTGCGGGCGACGCTAAATGGGCAGCAGAAGTGAAATCGATGCTGACCCGGCTCGGCACGATCAATCGCGCCGCGCTCTCACCCGGCGACCAGATTCGCTACGACACCGTCAAACACGCAGCGACGATGGGCACAGAAGGCCTGAAATGGAAATTTGGCGGCGCTGCCAGCGGCTTCTTTGGTGGGACTGCTCCTTATCCCGTTACGCAACAGGATGGCGCGATCACTCAGATTCCCGAGTTCCTTGATTCGCAGCATCAGATCAAGAACGCCGCCGATGCCGAAGCCTATGTGGCCCGCGTTGCTGGCTTTGCCCGATTACTGCAGGATGAAACGGCGAAAATTCTCAATCAGGGCACGATCGGCATCGCCCCACCCGCTTTCGTCGTCTCCAATGCGCTCGGGCAACTCAAGGGCTATCGCCAGACGCCAGTGGGCGAACAGAAAATCGTCAATTCGATTGTCGAGCGCACCAAGAGCGCTGGCATTGCGGGAAATTGGGGCGCGCGCGTATCGAAGCTGGTCGAAGCGATGGTCTACCCGGCGCTTGAGCGGCAGATTGCAGCGCTTTCGCTGACTTCGGCCCATGCCAGTGATGTCGCGGGGGTGCACAAGCTGCCCGACGGTGAAGCCTATTACCAATGGGCGTTAAAGCTGGGCACCACGACGAATACGCCAGCAGCCGAAATCCACGCCATCGGCCTTGAACAGAACAAGGAGATCCAGTCGCGGATGGACATGATCCTGAAGGCGCAGGGCATGACGCAGGGCACGGTCGGCGAGCGCGTTCAGGCGCTCAACAAGGATCCGCGCCAACTTTATCCTGATGACGATGCGGGCCGCGCCGACCTGATCGCCTATTGCAATGATCGGGTTGCAGCAATCCGCAAGCTCATGCCGGGCGTTTCGCACCTTGGCCTGAAGGCACCGCTGATCGTGAAGCGGGTGCCTGTCGATATTCAGAGCGGGGCTTCGCTCGGCTATATGAACTTTGCCGCACTCGATGGCTCGCGTCCGGCCATCTATTACATCAACCTTAAATCGACGACGCTGTGGCCCAAATATCAGATTCCGACGCTCACCGCGCATGAGGGCGTTCCCGGCCATACCTGGCAGGGCGCTTATCTCGCCGAACATCATGCCGAAATCCCGCTGATTTCATCACTGATGGGCTTCAATGCCTTTGTCGAAGGCTGGGCGCTTTATTCGGAACAGTTGATGGATGAGGCCGGGCTCTATGCCGACGATCCGCTTGGTCAGGTCGGCTATCTCCAGGCCCAGCAGTTCCGCGCCTGCCGACTTGTGGTGGATACCGGCATCCACGCCATGCGCTGGACGCGCGATCAGGCGATCGATTTCCTCGTCAACGAAACCGGCAAAGGCCGCAACGCGATGACGAGCGAGGTTGACCGTTATAGCGTCTCGCCGGGACAGGCCTGCGGATACAAGATGGGCCACAATGAGATCAACAAGCAACGCGACCGCGCCAAG
>JANLQV010000053.1:0-2249 GCA_031368025.1 Sphingomonadales bacterium
CGCCACGGCGCGCTGGGCGTGGATGCCTATCGGGATGAGATGGGCTATCTTCCCGAGGCGATCGACAATTATCTGCTGCGGCTGGGGTGGGGGCACGGCGATGACGAGATCATCAGTCGTGAACAAGCTGTTGCGTGGTTCGATCTGGATGCCGTCGGGCGATCGCCTTCGCGTTTCGATTTCAAGAAGCTCGAAAACCTCAATGGCCACTATCTGCGCGAAGCCGATGATGCACGACTGGCAGGCATTGTAAGGCCGATAGTGGAAGCCAAAATCGGGCGCGTCCTGCGAGACTCCGAGCATGAAACGCTGGTTGGGGCAATGGCTTCGATGAAGCCGCGGGCAAAGTCGACGCTAGGGCTTGCAGACGGTGCGCTGTTCCTCTTCGAGAAGCGCCCCCTGGCTCTCGACGAAGGCGCAAAAGCTCTGCTAATAGGCGATGCCGCTCATTTGCTCGAGTCCGTCTCGGGCGCGCTTGGTGGCAGTTCGGAGTGGGACGAAACCGCACTCGAGAATGCGGTTCGTCAGGTAGCGGAAGATGCCGGACTGGGCCTTGGCAAGGTTGCCCAGCCTTTGCGGGCTGCGCTCACTGGTCGCACGACCTCGCCGGGAATATTTGACGTGCTGCTACTTCTCGGTCGCGAGGAGTCTTTGGCGCGTATTGGTGATGCTATGGCCGAAGCGGCCTGATTGAGGAAGGAAGAGACATGGGCGACAAAAGCGCAACGGTAACCTTCAACGGCAAGGAAGTATCCTGCCCGGTGCGAACCGGAAGTGTTGGCCCGGAAGTCATCGACATCCGCAAACTCTATGCACAGACAGGCGCCTTCACCTTCGATCCCGGCTTCACCTCAACGGCAAGCTGCGATTCAGCGATCACCTATATCGATGGCGATGAAGGCGTGCTCCTTCACCGCGGCTATCCCATCGGGCAACTGGCCGAAAATTCGAGCTTCATGGAGGTTTCGTACCTCCTTCTGAATGGAGAGCTTCCCAACAAGGATACGCTCGACAAGTTCAGCTACACCATTTCGCGACACACGATGTTGCACGAGCAGCTCATGCAATTTTATCGCGGCTTTCGTCGCGATGCGCATCCGATGGCGATCATGTGTGGCGTCGTGGGCGCGCTTTCGGCCTTTTATCATGACTCTACGGACATCACCGATCCGCACCAGCGCATGGTCGCAAGCCACCGCCTGATCGCCAAGATGCCGACGATTGCGGCGGCGGCCTTTAAATATTCAGTCGGTCAGCCGTTCGTCTATCCAAAGAACGACCTGAGCTACACGGGCAACTTCTTGCGGATGACGTTTGGGGTGCCGGCCGAGGATTATTACGTCAATCCGGTCGTCGAAAAGGCGCTTGATCGGATTTTTATCCTGCATGCTGATCATGAGCAGAATGCATCGACCTCGACCGTCCGTCTGGCCGGATCCTCCGGTGCAAACCCGTTTGCCTGTATTGCAGCTGGCATTGCCTGCCTCTGGGGTCCGGCACACGGCGGCGCCAACGAAGCCGCGCTTAACATGCTGCGCGAGATCGGCACTCCGGACAGAATTCCGCACTATATCGAGCGCGCAAAGAATAAGGACGATCCGTTCCGCCTGATGGGCTTCGGCCACCGCGTCTACAAGAATTACGACCCCCGGGCGACCGTGATGCAAAGCACGGTCCGCGAGGTGTTCAAGGCGCTGAACGTCACCGATCCTGTGTTTGAAGTCGCGATCCAGCTAGAGGAAATGGCGCTCAACGATCCGTATTTCATCGAGAAAAAACTGTTCCCCAACGTCGATTTCTATTCGGGCGTCATCCTTTCAGCCATCGGCTTTCCGACGACGATGTTCACGGCGCTCTTCGCACTTGCCCGCACCGTTGGCTGGGTCGCGCAGTGGAACGAAATGATCTCTGATCCCGAACAGAAAATCGGCCGCCCGCGCCAGCTCTACACCGGCCCGGCCGAGCGCGATTACGTCCCGGTGGCGAAGCGCTAATCCGGGTTTGTTAGCGGCAGGGTGAGCACAAAGCGTGCGCCCTGCCCTGGAGCACTGTCGACGGTGATATCGCCGCCCATTGCGCGGGCGAGGCGCCGCGAGATGAACAAGCCCAGCCCGCTTCCCCCGGGCTCGGAAGGATCGACGCGTTCGAATTTTTCGAAAATCCGCGCATGGTCCTCTATCGGTATCCCTTTACCCTGATCCGCAACGATCACGGCGGCAAGATCGCCCTCCTGCTCGGTTCGCAGCCAC
>JANLQV010000143.1:0-4343 GCA_031368025.1 Sphingomonadales bacterium
TGAATGGGAAGGCCAATTGTTCATGGCCGACGACCTTGAGCGCGTGGAAAAGATACTGGGTCGCAAACTCGAGACGGTCGAACGCAACATCCGCTTCCGCACGCTTGGCTGCTTTCCACTGACCGGCGCGGTCGAGAGTGAAGCAAGAACCTTGCCTGAGGTCATCCAGGAAATGCTCCTGACCACCACGTCGGAACGCCAGGGCCGCGTCATTGACAAAGATGGCGGCGATGCTTCGATGGAGAAGAAGAAGCAGGAGGGGTATTTCTAGTGACCGATCCTGTTTATCAGACCGATGCGCTGATCGCGGAGGATATCGACGCCTATCTCAAACAGCACCAGCACAAGTCGCTGCTGCGTTTCATTACATGCGGATCGGTCGACGATGGCAAATCGACGCTGATCGGGCGGCTGCTCTATGACAGCAAAATGATCTTCGAGGACCAGTTGGCCGCGCTCGAGGCGGACAGCAAGCGCGTCGGCACGCAAGGCCAGGAAATTGATTTCGCACTGCTCGTCGACGGTCTTGCCGCCGAACGCGAACAAGGCATCACGATCGACGTCGCATACCGATTCTTCACGACCGAGAAACGCAAGTTCATCGTGGCGGATACGCCGGGCCATGAGCAATATACGCGCAACATGGTCACCGGCGCATCAACGGCCGACCTCGCGGTGATCCTGATCGATGCAAGAAAAGGTGTGCTAACCCAGACCAGGCGCCACTCCTACCTCGCGCACCTGATCGGTATCCGCCACATCGTCCTTGCCGTGAACAAGATGGACCTCGTCGATTATGACGTGCTGCGGTACGAAAATATCGTCGAGGACTATGCCTGCTTCGCTCGCGATATTGGCATCGAGAGCTTCACGCCAATCCCGATTTCGGGTTTCAAGGGCGACAATATCACGGCACCCTCGCCCAACACGCCTTGGTACAAGGGGCCAAACCTGATCAACCATCTCGAAAGTGTGGAGATCGATAGCGAGGCTGCGCAGGCGAAACCCTTCCGCATGCCGGTCCAATGGGTCAACCGGCCAAATCTCGATTTCCGTGGTTTCAGTGGTCAGATTGCGACCGGCATGATCAAGTCCGGAGATGCAATCCGCGTCCTGCCCAGCGGCAAGACTTCGACCATTTCGAAAATCGTGACGCTGGATGGCGATCTTGATGTTGCGGTGGCGGGACAGTCGGTGACTTTGTGTTTCACCGACGAAGTCGATTGCTCGCGCGGCGATGTCATCGCGGTTGCGGACAATCCTCCCCAGGCCGCTGACCAGTTCGAGGCGAATATCGTCTGGATGGCGGACGAGCCGCTGATTCCCGGCCGCGCTTATTGGCTCAAGCTGGGCACGCAAATAGTGTCCGCGACGATCCATGCGCCCAAATATCAGGTCAACGTCAACACGATGGAGCATCTGGCAGCCAAGACGCTGGAGCTGAATGCTATCGGCGTCGCCGAAATTGCAACCGACAAGCCCATCGTCTTCGAAGCTTATGCTGAAAGCCGCACGCTCGGTGGTTTCATCCTGATCGACAAGCTGACCAACGGCACCGTCGCTGCGGGCATGCTCAACTTCTCGCTGCGCCGCGCGCAGAACGTGCATTGGCAGGCTGTCGATATTGATCGCGCCATGCATGCGGGCCTCAAGAACCAGAAGGCCGCTGTGCTGTGGTTCACCGGGCTATCGGGCTCAGGCAAATCGACCATCGCCAACCTTGTCGAAAAGAAGCTGCACCGCATGAACCGGCACACTTTCCTGCTCGACGGAGACAATGTCCGCCACGGACTCAACAAGGATCTGGGCTTTACCGAAACTGACCGGATCGAAAATATCCGCCGCGTGGGTGAAGTGACCAAGCTCATGGCTGATGCCGGCCTGATCGTTATCACGGCCTTTATCTCGCCGTTCCGGGCTGAACGCGAAATGGTAAGGGCCATGATTCCCGCCGGGGAATTCCACGAAATCTTCATCGACACACCCCTTGCAGAAGCCGAGCGGCGCGACGTGAAGGGGCTTTACAAGAAGGCTCGTGCTGGCCAGCTCAAGAACTTCACCGGCATCGATAGCCCCTATGAAGCGCCGACAAGTGCCGAAGTCAGGATCGACACAACCAAACTGACACCCGAACAGGCGGCCGACCTGATTGTAGAAACCCTGATCGGATGACGGTGGAAGAATCCGACGTCCGCCTCGCCACGCGTCTCGCAACCGAGGCCGGGGCGTTGCTGCTCGCGCTCCAGAAAAATGGGAATCTGGACGGCAAGGCACTCGGTGCGGAGGGCGATCGCATGGCCAACGAATTCATCGTGCGGTCACTCCGCGCACTTCGCCCCGACGACGCATTGCTGTCCGAAGAAGAGAAGGACAGTGCCGATCGCCTGACCGCCAAGCGCGTCTGGATCATTGATCCGCTCGACGGCACCCGCGAATATGGCGAAAAGCGCACTGACTGGGCGGTGCATGTGGCACTCGCCATCGACGGCACAGCCGCCATCGGCGCGGTTGCTCTTCCCGGGCTCGACATAACCTTGTCATCCAGCACAGCGCCAAAGCTGGCTAAGGCGAACGCCCCGCTGCGCATGGTGGTCAGCCGCACGCGGCCCGCCGCCGAAGCGATCGAAGTTGCCGAGCTGATCGGGGCCGAACTGGTCCCGATGGGCTCGGCGGGTGCGAAGGCAATGGCCGTGGTGCGCGGTGAGGCCGATATCTATCTCCATACCGGTGGACAGTATGAATGGGACAATTGTGCACCTGTCGCGGTCGCGAGAGCCGCAGGCCTGCACGTTTCGCGCGTCGACGGCTCACCAATGCGTTACAATAACCAAGACACCAGCCTTCCCGACTTGCTGATCTGCCGCCCCGAACTTGCGGAAATCGCGCTCAGGGCCGTCGCAACGCGCGGATAAAATCGACGCTCGATTGGCCTCCAGCCTCAAGCCGCGCCTTGCCTAGAATCCCGGCCCAAAAACTCTCCGAGCCTTCGGCAAGACGCAGCGCGTGCATCCGGCGCGAATAGAGCTGCAAGTCAAACCCCTCGGTGATGCCGATTGCGCCATGAACGGCGTGCGCGATCGCAGCGATTTGCGGAACTGCGGCACTCGCCACCTGCTTGGCCACTGCGGCGATAGTCAATGCGGGTTTGAGCCCCTGCGCACAGCCAATCTGCGCGGCCATCCGCGTCATCAATACCTGTTCGCCCATGACCGCAAGCTGCTGCTGTATGGCCTGCAACTTCCCGATCGGTTTGCCGAACTGGATGCGGTCATTGGCGTAAGACAGGCTCATCTCAAGTATTTTTTCGGCAAGACCAGCAATTTCGACAACTGCCAGAACGGCTGAAAGAGCCCTTGTGTCGTCGGTTGCGGGCAGTGCCCGGGCGAGGGTGACAGGCCCGCTCGGAGCGATGGAATCGCGCTCGGTCAAGAGTGCCCGCGCCGCCATAGTCTGCGCAACAGGTTCGGAAATGGCGTAACGGCCAAGGGCACGGATCAACGGTTCGACGTCACCCAGCGTCAACCCTGCACCGCCTGCAACTTCCGGCACCAGCGCATCTAGATAACCCGAGTCTTCAATCGCTTGCCAGCGCGTGTCGGGCGCAACGTCGCGTCCGGCCACAGACGCGAGCATTCGTTCAAAGGGTTCAAGAAACTCGGACATCAGCGCAGTCCCAGGCCACGCGCAATGATGCCGCGCATGATCTCTCTTGTTCCGCCCCGTAACGAAAAGGCAGGGGCGATGTGTGTGACTGTCATGATCGCACGCCAGAGTTCCGGATCGACCGGCTCATCGGGATGGCTGGCGAGATCGTCTGCGATCAACGTCGGCACCGATTGTTCAAATGTGGTGCCGAGATCCTTGACCAACGATGCCTCGACAACCGGACGCTCGCCTGCTGCCAGCCGGGTGGTCACCGCGATCGACAATTCACGCAACACAGCAAGCTGCGCGGTCAGGCTGCCCGCGAGCTTTTCCCGCGTCTCGCCTGGATTTTGCTGCATAACATGATGAACCCATGCATCGAGCAGGATCGCGCTGGAATAGATGCGTTCGGGCCCGCTCCGTTCAAACGCCAGTTCGGCCGTGACCTGCTCCCATCCTGCACCTTCATCGCCAAGAAGCGCGTCGGCGGGAAGTTCGACATTGTCAAAAAACACTTCGTTGAAATCGAGATCGCCGTTCAGATCGGGTATCGGACGAACGGTGATGCCAGGCGTTTTGAGATCGATCAGAAGTTGGGAAAGTCCCCGCTGCCGGTCGCCCACGTCGCCGGACGTCCGCACCAGCGCGATCATGTAATCCGCATGATGCGCGCCCGACGTCCAGACTTTCTGGCCATT
>JANLQV010000148.1:0-2851 GCA_031368025.1 Sphingomonadales bacterium
CCCTGAAGGGGGCGAGGGATGGACGATGCCACTCTCAATCAACCATCGCGCCAGTTTGGCAACACGTTCGACCTTGTCCGCCACCGTCCCAAGCTTCTCGTGGAAGACAATGTCCTTGAGCTTTTCCGCCTGCTTCTCCAGCGGAACCTTCAAATCCTGTTCCCAGAAGAATTTGGCATCGCTCAGCCGCGCCGCCAGCACTTTCTCATTGCCCGCCACAATCGCCGCGCCGCCGTCGTTCGCGGTGATATTGGCGGTGCAGACGAACGCATTGGCAAGCTTGCCCGCGGCATCACGACAGATGAAATATTTCTGGTTCACCCGCGCGGTAAGCTGGATGACTTCCTCTGGCACCGCCAGAAAGGCCGGATCGAACCGCCCGAGCATCGGCACTGGCCATTCGGTCAGGCCCGCATTCTCGATCACGAGGCCTTCGTCGGGAACCAGCACCAGCCCGGCTTCGGTTGCCACTTTTTCGGCGCCCGCGCGGATGATCGCCCGGCGCTTTTCCTGATCGACGATCACATGGCAGGCGTTGAGCTTGGCGGCGTAATCACTGGCATCACCGATCGTCACCGGCCCGGAATGATGGAAGCGATGGCCGACAGTAGTCACTCCAGATTTCAGCCCGGACTTAACCAGTGATTTCTCAATTGAGCCGTCCGGCTTTTGGAATATCTGAATGTAATCGCATATAACTGGAACAACTTCGTCCCCAAGCAGCGCGACGATGCCCTGCAACGGACGCACCCAACGCAGGCTCTCGGTAGTTGCCGATGCTTCGCCCCAGCGCATCGATTTCGGCCAGGGGAACGCGCGAACGATCATGGGGATCGCATACGAAAGCACATCTACCGTTTTTTGACCGGGCTTTTCGACGACCGCGAACCAGATGCCGTCGCGATCTTCCAACTGATCCCGCGTCAGCCCGGTCTTGCGCAGGAACCCTTCAAGCGCCTGCGGCGGCGCTGACGTTTTCGGGCCCTTCAGTTCCTCGCTCACCGCTTCGGTTGTGAGCGGCAGGCCTCTGGCGATCAACGCAATACGGCGCGGCGTTGCGTAAGTGATGATCTCCGCTGCCTTCAGCCCTGCTTTGGCCATCTCCACACCGAACAGTCGCGCAAGATCCTCGCGCGCCTTGTCCTGCATCCGCGCCGGGATTTCCTCCGACCGCAATTCGAGCAGGAAGTCGGTCACGCGATCCACCCATTCTTGTCCATCCACGCCTGGCAACTGCCCTTTGCGAGATCGCGGACCCGGCCCATATAGCTGGCGCGTTCCTGCACGGAGATCACGCCGCGCGCCTGGAGCATGTTGAAGATGTGGCTCGCCTTGATCGCCTGTTCATAGGCGGGGATTGGCAGCTTGCGTTCGAGGCAGTTCTCGCATTCGCCGGTCGCCTTTTTGAAGGCGTCGAACAGCATGTCGGTATCCGCTGCCTCGAAATGATACGCGCTCATTTCGCGCTCGTTTTCGCGGAAGACGTCGCCATAGGTGACGCCGGTATCGTTATAGGCAAGGTCGAAGATCGAATCCTTGTTCTGGATATACATGGCCAGCCGTTCGAGCCCGTAGGTCAGTTCGCCCGCGACCGGCTTGCAATCGAACCCGCCCATCTGCTGGAAATAGGTGAATTGCGTGACTTCCATCCCGTCGCACCAGACTTCCCAGCCCAGCCCCCACGCGCCCAGCGTCGGGCTTTCCCAATCATCCTCGACGAAGCGGATATCGTGGAGCAGCGGGTCGATGCCGATGGCAGCAAGGCTGCCCAGATAGAGCTCCTGCAAGTCGGACGGCGAAGGCTTCAGGATCACCTGATACTGGTAATAGGCGCCCAGCCGGTTGGGGTTCTCCCCATAACGCCCGTCGGTCGGTCGCCGGCAGGGCTGAACAAAGGCCGCATTCCACGGATCAGGGCCCAGTGCGCGCAGTGTCGTCGCGGTGTGGAAGGTGCCTGCGCCCATTTCCATGTCATAGGGCTGGAGGATGACGCAGCCCTGCTTTCCCCAATAGTCGTGGAGCGTCAGGATCAGGTCCTGGAAGCTGAGAGGTTTGCCCGCCTTCATGCGCGCGGCCTTTGGCCCAGCAACTCGTTCCGGTCAAGCAATCCGGCCTTGCTTTGCTGCGGGATTTGGCCTTGAAGGGCGCCATGTTGAAGACAATGCGTTGGGCGCTTCCGGCCCTGTCACTGCTTGCCGCCTGTGCGAGCGCCTCTCCCCCTCCGCCAAAGGCCCCGCCGGCGCATCCCGCGCTGTGGAAACTGTCCGATGCGGATACCACGATTTACCTGTTCGGGACGATCCATGTCCTGCGTGAAGGCTATCAATGGCGGACACCGAAGATCAACCGGGCGGTGCGCGATGCCAGGGAACTGGTCCTTGAAGTCGCCGATCTGGAGGATCAGAGCAAGACCGCCAAGACCTTTCTGGGCCTTGCCATATCTCCCAACCTGCCGCCGGTTCTCGACCGTGTCCCCGCGGACAAGCGCGCAGGCTTGCAGGCACTGATGGACAAGGTCGGCATGCCGGCCGCCGCGCTCAACCAGTTCGAAAGCTGGGCGGTTGCGGTCACATTGTCCAGCGGGATGCTCAAGGACCTCGATGTGAGCCCCGAATACGGGGTTGAAAAGCAATTGCGGGCCAGCTTTGCCGCGGCGAAGAAGCCGGTTTCGGGGCTCGAGACGACCGCGCAGCAACTGGGCTTTTTCGATAAGCTCCCCGAAGCGGCCCAGCGCACCTTCCTTTCGAGCATGGTCGACGATGCGACCGACCCGCAAAAGGAATTCAACGATATGGTTTCGGCCTGGAGCCGGGGCGATGACAAGGCCATCGCCCTGACCTTCGATGACGAA
>JANLQV010000154.1:0-6059 GCA_031368025.1 Sphingomonadales bacterium
CTTGGCCTCAGCGAGCGTCGCCGAGGGCGCTATCGTGATCGGGTTTACGACCATTCCGGATTCGAAGCGCTTCACTTGACGGACAGCCGCAGCCTGTTCCTCGATGCTCAGATTGCGGTGGAGAACGCCGATCCCGCCCAGTTGCGCCATGACGATGGCCATGTCGGCTTCGGTGACCGTGTCCATCGCGGACGACAGGATGGGGATGTTGAGGCTGATATCGCGAGTCAGGCGGGTCGAAGTATTGGCCTGGCTCGGCAGCAATTCAGATGCGCCCGGCTGGAGGAGCACATCGTCAAAAGTCAGTCCCAAGCGGATGTCCATAGCCAGCAATCGTCTTTCAAGAATCGAATCGTGGCGGCCCATGTAACCAGTCGGGGTGACAGTGGCTAGAGCGGCCCCGCACGCGCCAGCAATCGCCGGGCCATCTCGACATGCATTGTCTCGATCATCCGGTCGCGAAACCGCTCCGCACCGCCCGAAGCGGCGGCGATCAGGGCGCGGGCGTCTTCCATCTCGGTTTCGCTCGGCGAAAAGGTGGTATTTGCAATCTCAATCTGGTTGGGGTGGATCAGAGTCTTGCCGTCGAAACCCATCCCCCGGCCTTCGGCACATTGGGTCGCGAGCGCGTCCGGGCTGGCAAGATCGTTGAACACCCCATCCAATGCCCAGATGCCCGACGCCCGCGCGGCCAGCACGATCATCTGGAGCGAAAACATCATGCCCGTGCGATCACCCGCGCCCGGCAAATGGAGATCGTTCGCGAGATCATTGGTTCCTGCAATCAACCCGCGCACGCCCGTTGCAGCGGCAATGCCCGCAATATTGAGAACGCCACGCGGAGTCTCGATCATCGCCAGCATCGGCTTGCCAATTTGAGCAGAAATGGCCGCTGCCGTCCCCGCCGCTTCGACCTTGGGCACAACGAACAGACCGGCGGACGACGCAGTGACAGCGGCAACGTCGTCCTGATGCCACGCCGTTTCAGGCCCGTTGATCCGGATCGCGCACAGCCGCCCTGCAAAGCCCTGATTGACGGCGGCGATGGCCGCAGCCCGCGCCTCAGCCTTGGCTTCCGGCTTCACGGCGTCCTCAAGATCGAGAATGATCAGGTCAGCCGACAGCCCACGTGCCTTTTCAATCGCGCGCGGATTAGAGGCGGGCAGATAGAGCGCGGAGCGCGGTGCCGGAAAATCGTCGAGATCCATTCGATTATGCTTGGCGCATTCATCGCAACAGGGCAATATTCCCAAAGCTGTCTGGGGAGAAAATCATGGGTGCGTTCGTACTGGTTCTGGTCGCTTTGGCCATCGTATTCCTGTTCATGGGCGTGACGGTCGTCCGGCAAGGCTATGTCTATACGATCGAGCGCTTCGGGCGCTACACGAACACCGCCCAACCCGGTTTCAATTTCGTCATGCCGTTCATCGATCGCGTCGGGCGCAAGGTGAACATGATGGAACAGGTGCTGGATATTCCGGGGCAGGAGATCATCACCAAGGACAATGCGATGGTCGCAGTGGATGGCGTCGTGTTCTTCCAGGTGCTCGATGCGCCCAAGGCCGCCTATGAAGTGTCGGACCTCTATCTTGCCATCATGCAGTTGATGACGACCAATTTGCGTACCGTGATGGGCGGTCTCGACCTTGACGAGACCTTGTCAAAACGCGACCAGATCAATGCGCAGTTACTGTCTGTCGTTGATCTCGCGACAGAAGCCTGGGGCGTGAAAGTGACGCGGGTCGAATTGAAGGACATCCGCCCGCCTGCCGATATCGTCAACGCGATGACCCGCCAGATGAAGGCAGAACGCGAAAAGCGCGCGACGATCCTTGAATCCGAAGCCGCGCGGCAGAATGAGATCAACCGTGCCGAAGGAATGAAGCAGGCCCAAATCCTTGAAGCCGAAGGCCGCAAGGCGTCCGTCTTCCTCGACGCTGAGGCCCGCGAACGCTCCGCTGCTGCAGAAGCAATGGCGACCAAGCTCGTTTCCGATGCGATTGAGAACGGCAGCAGCCAGGCGATCAACTATTTCGTCGCGCAGAAATATGTCGAAGCCATCGGCCTGTTCGCCACATCGCCCAATGCCAAGACCATCCTGTTCCCGGTCGAGGCCACGGCCTTGATCGGCACGCTGGGCGGGATCGGCGAATTGGCCAGAGACGCACTCGGCAAGGACAAGTGAGATGATCGACTGGATCAACACTTTGGACAGCCACTGGTTCTGGCTGATTATCGGCGGCCTGCTTGGAATCGCGGAAATCCTGATCCCCGGCT
Source organism: Sphingomonadales bacterium (assembly GCA_031368025.1). Taxonomy (GTDB): domain Bacteria; phylum Pseudomonadota; class Alphaproteobacteria; order Sphingomonadales; family Sphingomonadaceae; genus Aquisediminimonas. Next base: position 2,278 of record JANLQV010000154.1, read on the forward strand.
TCTTCCTGATCTGGCTGTCGGTGGCAGCGATCATTACTGGCATCGCCGCCTTCATCCTGCCAATCTCGATGACCGTGCAGATGGCGCTGTTCGCCGCATTGGCGGTAGCGGCCGTCTATTCCGGCCGGCGTTGGTTTGCGATGAACCCTATCGAATCCTCAGATCCCAATCTCAACAATCGCGGCGCGCGCCTGATCGGCGAGAGCGTACTCGTGGTTGAGGCCATCGAAGGCGGCAAGGGCCGGGTCAAGGTCGGCGACGGCGTCTGGATCGCCAAAGGGGCGGACGCGGCGGTGGGAACGCGCGTCCGCGTAACGGGAAGCGACGGCGCGGCATTGCTGGTTGAGACGAGCTAGCGACCCTCGAAGCAGGCGTTGGAGCAGCTTTCGAAACTGCGCCTTAACCTCGTTTCGGCTACCAATCGGGCGTGAGTAACGTCGAAAAATCAGCGAACCCCTATCCTGCGTCCGCGCGATGGCTCGCCGTTCTTTCGCTGACGGCCATTGCGATGGGTGTGACGGCCAACGCGCGCCACCCCTATTTGATGGATTTTCTGAGCTACTGGGCCGCGGCCATCCTTGCCATCGGCGGGCATGCCGCGAATGCCTATGACGTCGCACTCCACCACGCCGTTCAGGAACGCATCTTTCCGTTCGATTCGCGTATGCCCTTTGCCTATCCGCCGCCCTATCTCCTTTTGATCCTGCCGCTCGGGCTCCTGCCCTATTGGATATCGGCAGCCGCCTGGATCGGCGTCACGCTCTCTGCCTATGTCGCAATCGTGCGACGCGTGATGCCGGAGTTCGTGAGCGTCGCGATTGCCTTTCCGCCTGTCGCAATATGCGGCGCGATCGGACAGAACGGATTCCTGACCGCGACACTGTTCATCGGCGGAATTTCAGCTCTTGGAAAGCGGCCCCTGGTGGCAGGGCTGATCCTGGGATGCCTCGTGATCAAACCGCAACTCGGACTACTGCTGCCACTCGCCTTCTTGGCCGGGCGCGAAGGCAAGGCTTTTGCCGGAGCGGCTCTGTCCGTCGCGACCCTGATCCTGCTAAGCATCCTTGCGTTTGGGCTGGGGCCGTGGCGAGGTTTTTTCGAGATGGCCGCGCTGTCTGGCTCGGTCGCGACTCAAGGCCTGGCGGGCTGGCACAAGATGGCGAGCGTGTTTGCTTCGCTGCGGCTCGCGGGCGTCGCCGCGCCCCTTGCCTGGGCCGTTCATGCGGCGGTTGCGGCCCTCGGCTCGGTATTGGTCTGGAACGTCTGGCGTCAGACTCGTGATCCACTGACACGCGCGGCAATTCTCGCGCCGGCGACTGTTTTGATCAGCCCCTATCTCTACGTCTATGATCAGGTCATGTTGGTCGTCAGCTTCTATTGGCTGGCACGCATTGGTGCCAACCGCGCGCTGCTGATTGCACTGTTCCTGCTTCCGCTGGCCACACTAGGCCAGTTCTGGACGCCCGATCCAAGTTTCAATCCAGCGCCGATCCTGCCACTCACGCTTCTCCTGCTTGTCCGGCTTCACCTCGTGGGTGCGGGTTCAATATCCGCTGCGACAAATCCCCTCCTTGCCGCGACAGAGAATAGTCTTTCGCGCGTATAGAGGCGCAAGGGCCAGTCCCGTCTCCCACGCGGCGAGAGAAGCAGTGCGTTGACCGCTTCCATCAGGGATCGACCATCCGCCAGATCGCGCAAATGATCGCGCACCGCCGCGACATAAATCTGTGTGATCGTCTCGTGATAGCCCTCCGTATCGCTGTTCACGCCGCCCACGCTTTCATTGTAGCGCGGGATAATCAGCGCGAGATCGCGCTCGGGCGCGATGTCCGGGCGGTCGCGCACCATCCACAGGCAGGCGGCAAGGTGCGCTTCGTGCGTCCACTCAACCTTGGGCAGGGTGCACGCAATCAGACCTTCGCCGATCCGGCGAATATCGGCGTCGCATTCGAACAATCTTGGGCGGTGGTCGGTCATTCGCGGGCTTTCTCTTTCAAGCGCCCGGAGATGTCCGGGCTATTCAGGCTGCTTTGGGGGCCGATTGGCGGACGCCTTCATCCACATGATCGGCAAATTGGGCAAAATTCTCGATGAATTGCCGCACCAGCTTTTGCGCGGTCGCGTCATAAGCCGCCTTGTCCGCCCAGGTTCCGCGCGGATCGAGGATAGCACTGTCGACGCCATCAACCGCAACCGGCACGTCAAAGCCGAAATTGGGGTCCTTACGGAATTCCGCATTATTGAGGCTACCATCAAGCGCCGCATTGAGCAGCGCACGCGTCGCCTTGATCGGCATGCGGCTGCCCGTGCCATAGGCGCCACCCGTCCAGCCGGTGTTCACCAGCCAACACGAGACGCCGCCTTTGGCGATCCGCTCCTTCAGCAAATTGCCATAAATGCTCGGATGGCGCGGCATGAATGGCGCGCCAAAACAGGTTGAGAAGGTGGCCGAAGGCTCGGTTACGCCAATCTCGGTGCCCGCAACACGCGCGGTGTAACCCGAAAGGAAGTGATACATTGCCTGATCCGGCGTCATCTTCGAGATCGGCGGCAGCACGCCATAGGCATCCGCCGTCAGCATGATGATGTTCTTGGGAACCGGGCCCATATTCTTTTCCGAAGCGTTCGGAATGAAATGGATCGGATATGAACCGCGGCTGTTTTCCGCCAGGCTGTTGTCGTTGAAATCAAGTTCGCGCGTGACCGGATCGATCACGACATTTTCGAGTACGGTTCCGAAACGCTTGGTGGTCGCGAAAATCTCGGGTTCGGCTTCGGGCGAAAGATTGATCATCTTCGCATAACAGCCGCCTTCGAAATTGAAGACTGCCGTATCCGACCAGCCATGCTCATCATCGCCGATCAGCGTGCGCGAGGCGTCTGCAGAAAGCGTCGTCTTGCCAGTGCCCGAAAGGCCAAAGAACACCGCTGTATCGCCATTGGGCCCGATATTCGCCGAACAATGCATCGGCATGACGCCCTTTACAGGAAGCAGGTAGTTGAGAATACCGAAGACTGACTTCTTCATTTCACCGGCATACGCCGTGCCGCCGATCAGGATCAGCTTCTCGCTGAAATTGACCGCAACCACGGTTTCGCTGCGGCAGCCGTGCCGCGCGGGATCGGCACGAAAGCTTGGCAGATCAATGATCGTATATTCGGGCGCAAAGCTTTCGAGTTCGGCGGCGCTCGGCCGCACCAGAAGCGTCCGGATGAAAAGGTTATGCCATGCCAGCTCGTTTATCACGCGGACATTGACGCGGTGTTCGGGCTGCGAGCCGCCAAACAGGTCGGCTACGAACAACGTGTCCTTCTTCGCCACTTCAGCAAGGAAATCCGCCTTGAGCGCCGAGAAATGCTCTGGCGACATCGCTGCGTTGGTCTTGCCCCACCACACCGTGTTTTCGGTTTCGGCATCCCTGACGATGAATTTGTCAGAAGCCGAACGGCCGGTGTGCTTGCCGGTTGTCACCACAAAGGGACCATCAGCGGCGAGCATGCCTTCATGACGCGAAACCGCCTGCTCGATGAGCTGGGCTGTGCCCTGATTGCAGAACAAGGTTGCAGAAGTGCTGATGCCTTGTTTCGCGAGCGGGTTATTGGAGGCGCCATCGGCCACGTCAAATCTCCATCTGAGTAGAATCATCTGCGCTGTATACGAATATAACAGAGTCGCAGGGCGCATAAGGGAGGGTGCCATTCGCGTCAAACCTGGACGGTATATTCAGCGTTAACGTTCGATGATATTGCCGCGACGCCCCGCCTCGATTATGCGAGCGGGC
>JANLQV010000155.1:0-4176 GCA_031368025.1 Sphingomonadales bacterium
AGCGACATCATGATCGCGCCGAACTTCACCGAGCGCTTGGAGCCTAGATAATTGTCGGCGATCAAACCGCCAACCAGCGGCGTCAGGTAAACGAGCGCCGTAAAGCCGCCATAAAGGCCGGTGGTCGTCGTGTCGCTGAACAGGAAATGGTTGGCGAGGTAGAGCGTAAGGATCGCCCGCATCCCATAATAGCCGAAGCGTTCCCACATTTCCGTGGTGAACAATCGCTTGAGCTGTTTGGGATGCCCAAACCACCCGTCGGTCGCGTGCAAATCGATCGCTGTCACATCCATGGGTGCCGCGCCGGGTTCGACTGGTGCTTCGTTGATATTATCCGTCATGGCGCCCTGCGCTCCCCTTTTATCTTTGATCCGTGCCGGTTGTCCGGCTTGGTTGCGCCGGAGACTAGCGGCGAATCCGTAACCCTCAAGCCATTTTATTGCGCGAGCTTTGCCGCCTCATCGGTCAGCAGCCGGACGCGATCCCTGGTGCGCAAATGCGTCCCGTCGGAAAAAATCCCGGACCCGGTTTTCTTCCCGAACCGCGTCCAGAAACGCGCCGCCGCCATCGGATCATAACCTGCGGCTTTCATCAGTTTCAGGCCAAGCAGATCGGCCTCGCTCTCGGTCGCGCGGATATGGGCGGCGGAGCGGCCGATCCGGTCGAGCCGCTCGCGATGCCCCAATATGTTGTGGGCCATTTCATGCGCGATGATGAAGGCCAGTTCATCATCGTCGTGCGTCTGTTCAAGCACACCGGTCGTAATCTGAACAATCGTGCCGTCGGCTGCGGCATTGAGCTTTTTGCCCGGCACCAGTTCAACGCGCGAGGCACAGCCCGGCAGGCCCGTGAGTGAAACGCTCTGCCGCACACCTTTGCGCGCGATGACCAGCATCGCAGGCGAATGTGCGAGTGCCGCCGCCATTGCGTCGTCAAACCGCGCGACCCCGGCATAGCCCGGCCCGCTTTTCAGGTCGGCGCCATTGATCGAAACGATCCAGTCCCCGGCCTTGAGAACGCTGTCTTTTGATGCGGTCAGGATAACCGGATAGTCACCCAGCCCGAACAGCGCCTTGGCATCGGCCTGCACCGCCTTGGCATATTGGCCCAACGTATGGACGCGAAAGCCGGGCAGGGGCCCGACCGTCGCCGGGCACAGGGCGATGCCGCCGCGGGCAAGTTTATAACCGATATTGCCGACCGTCTCGTCATAGGCGCGGAGCTGGTTGAGGATGACCTGGTTGGGGTTGGCAGGGGCGGCGGCCATAACAGGAGTCGCGCAAAATACCCCCGTCATCCCGGCTAAGGCCGGGATCCAGAGACATAGGCCGTACAAAACTGAACGCCGCGATCTGGCGCAAAGTCCTTTTAAACCCGCGCCTCCGGGTCCCGGCCTTAGCCGGGATGACGGGGGTGCCACGCCCTAAGCCGCCATCTCATCGGCGCTCAGCGCATAGAGCAATCCCGCGCCGGCTTCGGCCGATGCCCGCAATCCCAAGGCCTCGGTCACGATATGGGCGAGGAAAAAGGCCACACTTGCCTGCTTGGCCTTGAGGAAGGCCGGATCGCCCTCTCCGGCATCAAGCCGTTCGGCGGCGACCCGTTCCTGCCGTTCGAGCAGCCAGCCTGCGGTTGCGACCGAAACCATCGTGAGGAAGGGCGCGCTGCCCGCGAGCCGATCATCGGCTTCATGCGCGAGCATCCATGCGCCGACCTCTTCGACGGCATCGATCAGCGCGACAAGATTGTGGTGCTGCACTTCGCTGCGCATCTCGGCAACCAGCGCTGCCAGCCCCGCGCCGCCATCGCTCGCCAGCTTCCGGCCGACAAGATCGGCGGCCTGAATGCCGTTGGTGCCTTCATAGATTGGCGCGATCCGCGCATCGCGGTAATGCTGGGCGGCCCCGGTTTCCTCGATGAACCCCATCCCGCCATGCACCTGAATGCCCAGCGAGGCGACTTCACAGCCGACATCGGTGCCCCAGCTTTTCGCCAGCGGCGTCACAAGGTCAAGCCGTTGCCGCGCGCCCTCAATCCCCAGATGATGCCGGTCGACCTGCGCCGCCGCATAGTAAAGCAGGGCCCGCGCGCCCTGTGTCAGCGCCTTCATGCGGAGCAAGATGCGCCGGATATCGGGATGTTCGATGATCGCCACCGGCTGCGACCCCGGCCCGGAGGCCCGCGCCGACTGAACCCGGTCACGCGCATAGCCAAGCGCCTGTTGCGTCGCGCGTTCGGCAATCTGAACGCCCTGCAACCCGACATTCAATCGCGCATTGTTCATCATCGTGAACATCGCGCGCATCCCGCCCATTTCCGCCCCGATCAGATGGCCGGTGCACGCATCATTATCGCCATAGGACATGATGGCGGTGGGCGAGGCATGAATGCCCAGTTTATGCTCGATCGAAACGCAACGCAGATCATTCTCGCTTCCATCGGGGCGGATCCTGGGCACGAGGAACAGCGAAATGCCCCGCGTGCCCGCAGGCGCATCGGGGGTCCGGGCAAGGACGAGGTGGACGATGTTCTCCGCCAAATCATGCTCGCCAAAAGTGATGAAGATCTTGGTGCCCTTGATGGCGTAACTGCCATCGGGGTTGGGCGTCGCCGTCGTCCGCAAAGCCCCAACGTCCGATCCTGCGCCCGGTTCGGTCAGGTTCATCGTGCCCGTCCATTCGCCGGTGACGAGCTTGGGGAGGTACATCGCCCGCTGCTCATCGCTGCCATGCGCCAGAACGGCTTCGACCGCGCCCGAGGTGAGGATGGGGCACAGGGTGAAGCCCATATTGGCCGTCCCCAAATCTTCCAGCACAACAAAGGCCAGTGCGTGTGGCAAGCCTTGCCCGCCAAAGCCGGTCGGCCCGTCGATCGTGCCCCAGCCGCCCTCGACATAGGCCTGATAGGCTGCCTTGAACCCCGGCGGCATCGTCACCCTTCCGTCCGCCCATTTCGGCTTGTCGGTATCGCCAACCCGGTTGAGCGGGGCCCATTCGCCCGCCGCAATCGCGCCTGCGCCCTCAAGAATCGCATCGATCATGTCGGGCGTTGCTTCGGAAAAAGCCGGATGTGCGGCAAGATCGGCGATGCCGGTGACGGTATCCAGCACGAAGCGCTGTTCGGTAATGGGGGGGGTGTAAGTCATGGTCAGTATACCGCCGGGTTGCGTGATTGGATGCCGCGCTCTAGCGCCGCCGCGTGACCACCCTAAAACCGCCTTTCGAAACACTTGTCCAGCCTTATGGGCTCGACACCGTTGCGCGGGCGGCGGAGCTGATCGCGGATGGCCAATGCGTCGCCGTGCCGACCGAGACAGTCTATGGGCTGGCGGCGGATGCGACCAACGCCAAAGCGGTGGCCGGCATTTATGCTGCCAAGGGCCGACCGAGCTTTAACCCACTGATCGTCCATGTCCGCGATCTCGCGGCAGCGGAACGCGTCGCAGTGTTCAACGATGCCGCGCGGGCTCTCGCAAAGCAATATTGGCCCGGTCCGTTGACGCTGGTTCTCCCGCTCCGTCCGGACAGTGGGATTGCGAGCCTTGTCACTGCCGGGCTTCCGACGATTGCGCTGCGCGTGCCGGCGCATCCCGCCATGCAGGCGCTGCTCTCTGCTACCGGCAAGCCTCTCGCTGCCCCATCTGCCAACGCAAGCGGACGCATCAGTCCGACCCGCGCCGCGCATGTCATCAAGAGCCTTGGGGGCCAGATTCCTTTGATCATTGATGCCGGATCAACCGAGATTGGTCTTGAATCGACGATTGTCGCGGTCGATGCCGAAGGCATACTCCGCCTCCTTCGTTCCGGACCGGTGGACCTCGGCCTGTCGCTTGCGGCCTCGGGAACCATCGAGGCGCCCGGCCAGCTTGCCAGCCATTATGCGCCGGCAAAGCCGCTCCGCCTTGAAGCGACCATAGCCGAACCGGGCGAATGGCTGATCGGGTTTGGAGACGTGCCGGGCGATGACAGCCTCAGCGTCAGTGGCGATCTGATCGAAGCGGCCGCCAGAATGTTTGATGCCTTGCACGAGGCGGACGCCTCCGAACGGCCGCGCATTGCCATTGCCCCAATTCCCCAAGCCGGGCTGGGCATCGCGATAAACGACCGGCTGAAACGCGCGGCGGTCTGACTGCCGGAAAACTCGGGGTGGGCAAAGCCCACCCCGCGCGTCTCACAG
>JANLQV010000170.1:0-5027 GCA_031368025.1 Sphingomonadales bacterium
GCCGACTTCGGCTGCGATGGCCTCACCCTTTTCGGTCTGCAAATCGAAGATCGCGACTTTGACGCCCTTGGCGGCCAGCGCGCGGACCGTTGCCGCGCCGAGGCCCGAAGCGCCGCCGGTGACGACTGCGGAAACTGTGGAATCGAGTTTCATTGATATTCTCCTGTTTTAATCGTCACCCCGGCGAAAGCCGGAGCCCATAACCTCATGGAAGAGTCTTCGGTTGGGCTGGGTCCCGGCCTTCGCCGGGGTGACGGGGTGGGTGTGATTCTAAAGCCGCTCGACAATCGTGACGTTGGCGACACCGCCGCCTTCGCACATCGTCTGAAGGCCGTATTTGCCGCCGCGCGCCTTCAGGGCATTGAGCAAAGTCGCCATCAGCTTGGTGCCCGACGCGCCGAGCGGATGGCCAAGCGCGATCGCGCCGCCATTGACGTTCAGCTTTTCGGGATCGGCACCGACATGCTTGAGCCAGGCGAGTGGCACCGGAGCGAAGGCTTCGTTCACTTCATACACGTCGATGTCGCCAATTTTCATGCCCGCCCGTTGCAACGCCTTGTCCGTCGCGAACAATGGTTCTTCGAGCATGATGATCGGATCGCCCGCCGTCACGGTCAGATTGTGGATGCGCGCGATCGGCGTCAGGCCATAATCCTTCAGGGCCTGTTCCGAAACGATCAATACGGCCGAAGCGCCATCGCAAATCTGGCTGGACGAAGCCGCCGTGATGCTGCCGCCTTCCTGGATCAGCTTCACGCCTGAAATCCCCTCGAGCGTGGCGTCCATGCGGATGCCTTCGTCGCGGGTATGGAGTTCGGTGCCTTCGGGCGTCTCGATCTCGATGCCGATAATCTCGTTGGCAAAGGCCCCGGCATGGGTTGCCGCCGCCGCCTTTTGGTGGCTGCGCAGGGCAAAACGATCAAGATCGTCCTTGGTGAAGCCGTGCTTCTTGACGATCATTTCGGCACCCATGAACTGGCTGAACATGATGCCGGGATATTTGGCTTCGAGGCGAGGGGATTTGTAATTCCCCAGCCCCTCTTTCATGTGGAGCATCGCGGTTGATCCCATCGGCACCCGGGTCATCGATTCGATCCCGGCGGCAATGACCATATCCTGCGTGCCGGACATTACGGCTTGGGCAGCAAATTGCATCGCCTGTTGCGATGATCCGCACTGGCGGTCGATGGTGACGGCGGGAACGCTGTCGGGCACATTCTTCGAGGCCAGCACGATGTTGCGCCCGACCTGCATGGCCTGCTGACCGCCCTGGCCGACGCAGCCCATGATGACATCGTCGATCCTGCTGCCGTCTACGCCGGTGCGGCTGACAATCGCATCGAGGATGGCCGCGCCCAGATCAACGGGGTGGACTCCGGCCAGTTTCCCGCCACGCTTGCCGCCTGCACTGCGGACGGCATCAACAATATAGGCTGTCGCCATGTTCGACTCCTTGTCTCAATCCTGATGAATGGAACGCCACTTGCGCAAATTGACGTTTACGGCAAGGGAAACTTGTGTCTCCTATCTAACGTGAGGAATGCGCCACAATGAACGTTTCTGAAGCCGTTGCTTATCGCCGCTCCGTGCGCGGTTTTCTTGACAAGCCCGTCGATGTCGCATTGGTAAAGGACATTGTTGAACGCGCTGCACGCGCCGCGACCGGCGGTAATCTCCAGCCCTGGCATATCGATATCGTCCACGGCGATGCGATGGCGAAGCTCAAATCGATCATGGTCGAAAAGATTGCGGCGCGCGAAACAGAGGACACCGAATATCCTATTTATCCGCCCGAACTGACCGCGCCCTACACTGATCGACGGTTCGAAGTCGGCGAAATGCTCTACAGTGCCATCGGCATTGCCCGCGAAGACCGCAAGGGCCGCGCCATCTGGTTCGCGCGCAATTTCCAGTTCTTCAACGCCCCGGTCGGGCTGTTCCTGACGCTTGACCGCCAGATGGGGCCGCCGCAATGGGGCGATTGCGGGATGATGCTCCAGAACATCTGCTTGTTGCTATGCGAAGCCGGGCTTGATAGCTGCCCGCAGGAATGCTGGGCGGTCTATCCCAAAACCATCGGCAAATTCCTTGGCACGCCCGACAACCGCATCCTTTGGACCGGCATGTCGATTGGCTACAAGGATCCTGACGATCCCGCCAATGCGCTGGTGCCGAATCGCGCGGCTTCCAGCGAGTGGCTGACGATCATCGGCTGAATGCCTCAATAGTCCTTCGAAATCCTGACGCTCGCACTCTGCCTGCCAATTGTGGAAATGCTCGACAGGATCGAGAGCCAGCGCGTGATCTGGAACTCGGCGCGCGTGGCCGAATAGCCCTGACCGTCGGTGATGATTTCCACATACGCGCGCCGGGTGATGTATTTGCCTGCGGCAACCGCAGTTTTCTGGCCGGTCACGGTATCGGCGGGCAGGATGCGAAGCCGGTCCAGTCCGATCGCGTTCCTCAGAATATTGATCGGGTTCAGCCCGTTGCCGCCGCCCTGCAACGATGCGACGGCGGCTGCCAGTTGCAGGGCTTCTGGCGCTGACAGGTTGGTGATCGATGTGCCGAACAACATCCGCGAGAGCAATTCGTCTTCCGGGAGGGCGGGGATGCTGGAAAACGCAATTTCCGGCCGCTGCCCGGTTCCGGTCACGCGCATGGAAGCCGAAAGGCCCTGCGTGTCCCCCGTGGCAAGGATGTCGAGCGTGGGATCAGCCGGGACTTCGCCCTGGAAACGGATCGTGCCGCGCAGGAGGTCGAAGCGTCTGCCGGCGAACTCATATCCCCCGCGGATGAGATCGGCCCGGCCGCGTATTGCTGGCTCAGTGATCGATCCGCCAATATCCAGCGTGGCGCGCCATTCGCTTTCGATGCCAAGTCCGGTGACGCTCAGGCGATTGGGCGCTCTGGCCTTGATCGCGAGGCGCCACGGGCTGGATGGCAGGCCTTGGGCGCGATCTTCCACAATCGTATTGATTTCTGTCACATTCAGCCTGGGGATCGCTGCGGCAGACGTCGCACGACCGAGCCGGAAGGCGCTGCGAACCAAAGTGACATCGCCTGAAATGATACCGCCTCCGTGGCCGTCGGATACAAAGTCGATCGGACCGGTAACGGTCGCGCCCAGATCGTCGCGCGCAAGCAGCACTGCATTTTCCGTCTGGAGTGAAAGATTCATGCCCAACCGTTGACCGGTGGTAAAATCAAAACTGCCCCGGCCCGAGACGGTTCCGCCCCCGGCACCGCCGGTGAAGCTGTCGATCACCAGCTTCGATCCGTTGAACTGTCCGCTGGCCTTGATACCGGTCAACACCATACCCGTTGCCGCGCTCTCAATCCGCGCATTCGCCGTTCGCAGCGAACCGCGAATTACGGGATTGGCAGCGCTTCCAGTGATGTCTGCGCCGATTGCGACCGGGCCGGATATGTCGAAACCCTCCACGCCCGACATGCGCCAGAGCGTGTCGGCAGCTCCGTTGAATCGCAATTGGGCAAAAATTGGGCCGTTCTTCAGCCGCGCCGTGAGATCGGGTCCGGAGCCCGGATGGATTTGGACTTGGACCCGACCGATCGTTTGTCCGCCGCTGACGGCCACCGCACGGGCTGCGGCGTTGCCTGCGGTCAAAATAGCCGTCAGGCCGACATCGACCGGGCGCGATGACAGGATCAGTCCCGAACGGGTCAGTCCGCGAATCCGGACATCGGCGCGACCGCTCGGCAATTTGCCTGCGATCTGTCGATAGGAAACGGTGCCGCTGGCATCGCCTCCCAGCCCGGATTGCGGGACAAGCATGTCGACAATGGACAACGGCATGTGCGATACATTTGCGTCGAACTCCGTCGTTTCGCCGCCCAACAGTCCGGAAACCTGCGCCCTGCCGCCGGCAAATTCGAGCAGCGTCTGGCCGATCCGCCAGCCATTGCTTTCCCGCTTCAAAACCGAAGGACCGGCGAGCCGAACCGGCTTGCGGTCGATGGTTCCCGATCCGACCAGCACGATTCGGTCGGGCGAAATCTGGGCAACCGTTTCAAGATCGAAACTGCGCCCGCGCGAACCGGCCAGAGAAGCGCGGACTTCGCCCGATCCTCCAGCGAGTTTCAGATTGGCTGCGAGCCGGGCCAGCCCAATCCCGCCATAGCTAAGCCCCTGACCAGTGAGCGATCCGTCGATTGACGTGCCGCGCGGATCAAGCACGAGGACGCCATCGAACGCGGCCCGCCGCGCCGTCACGACAGGCGGTCCTTCAAGCCTCGCATCGCGCACTTTTACATGCGCTTCGATCCGCTGCAGTGCGCCCGCAGGCGCAAAGTCGAGCGTTCCGGTCGCGGCGCCGGTCAAGGCAAGCTGCCCGGCAAAGCCGCCGGGGAGCGAGCGCAGCGCACCTTTTGCCGTGATCCTGGCCGCCGTCAGGTTGGCCACGACAATCGTCGCGGACGCACCCGACGGCAGCAGGATGGCGCCTTCGCCCGTGAAAGCCCCGAGCCACGATCCCCCACTCGCCCGCCACGAATACCCATTGGTATTGGGATCCAGTACCAGATGGACGGTGTCCAGCGTCATCGCCTCGTTCGGGCGGGCCAGCACCATGTCGATCTTCGGCCGTTCGATATGGCCGTCAAGGACGAACTTGGTGATCGGCCCATATTGCGCCTGCCGCCCGCTCCCTTCGAAATGGAAGGTTCCGTCGCGCCGCCGATAGCCATTGCCGTTGAGCACGAGCCCCGGCGATGTCAGTTTCAGGTTCACGAAGTGGATGACTCCGTCCGGCCCGCGCCTCAGTTGCGTGTCGATGACAGGCAGGCCACGGGTCAGCCCGGCAAGGAAGCTGTTGTCCAGCCGCCGCACCCAGGCTTGTCCGCGCCCGACGACTTGCGTGCCGTGACCGCCAGCACCCGGCGCGACCTTCAGCTCGCTTTTGACATCGACAATGCCGAGGCCGGGGATCAGGTAGCGGTTCAACTGGCCTCCCAGCCCGATATCGTAGCGACCGGTGATGAGGTCGACGAACAGGGTCAGCTTGCCC
>JANLQV010000185.1:0-12490 GCA_031368025.1 Sphingomonadales bacterium
CGCCTGATAGCGGCTAACACAGCGGGCAAGGTCGGTGCGATCCTGAACGCTTTCGTCGGTGCCGAGCGGGATGGGGGAGGCAATGCCGTCAAGCCGGTGATCTTCGCCTGCCTTGACCGGCTGTTCGATCAGTTCGACGCCATAGCGCAGGAGTGCTGTGGCCTCCGCCGCGATGTCGCGGTCGGTCCATGCTTCATTGGCATCGACGATCAGACGTGCTTCGGGTGCGCCGCGGCGTACGGCGGCAACCCGTTGTATGTCGCCTTCTCCGGCAAGTTTCAGTTTGAGCAAGGGCGTGCGCCCGGCCAGCGCGCGGGCATCGGCTTCCATCTTGTCCGGCGTGCCGAGCGAGACTGTCATCGCTGTGATCAGTGGTTCGGGTCGAACCAGCCCCGCCAGTTGCCAGACCGGAATACCTGCGCGGCGGGACTCAAGATCCCACAGCGCACAATCGACCGCGTTGCGCGCGGAACCGGGAGGCAGAAACTTCTGGAGTGTCACGCGATCAAGGTTCGACTGGAGTGATGCAATCTGTGCAACGCAGCTTTGGGCGCTTTCACCCTTATAGTATAGGGGCGTTCCCTCACCCCGTCCGACATGCGCGCCATCGCTGGCTTCGACCACCACCACATCGACATAGGTCTTGGAACCGCGCGAGATGATGAACGCGCCAGCAACTGGCCAACGCTCAATCGTGGCGGTGATTTTCAGGATCAGGGAACTTCTGGCGCGGGCTTCTTTTCGGCATAGGCCGCTTTCATCTGCTGGATGAAACAGCCGTTCCCGGCGTCTGCTGTCGCCGGTGCGCACCTGTCCGGTCCCGACTTGCCTTCCGACAGGGTCGCTTGCGAACGGATCGCCCAACTTACTCTGTCGGGCGCATCCTTTCGCAGTGACTCACGGAAGGGTTTGGGAATCCGGTATCGCTCGGTTTCAGGTGCGACCACGCAGATTGTGTCCGACGGACATTTATCATCCCCGAAAATGGTGAGTGAGCGTTGTTGGGCGGCGGCTGGGGCGGACGCCGCCAGCGGCACGAGTGAGAGCGCGAGGGCAAGAATGAGTCTCATAACGTCATGATCTTCCGCCATTTTAGATGAACGCGCAATGACCAAAATCAGATACGCTTGGAAATTGCGATCGCGGCCCGGCACCCCATCCGGATTGCAACGCTCATCAACGGATAGGCTGGCGCGCGTTCAGCCCCTTCGGCGATCGCGGTCGCCTTGTGCTCAACCTCCTCCGCCTGGAAATCAGCGATTGCGGCGCTCAATTCCGGATCATCCTGCCCCAATCTGTCAAGCTGTTCACCGTAGTGATTGTCGATCTCGGTTTCGATTGCCGCTGTGCACGCCATTGCGGCTTCGGGACCTATGGCTGCCGTGACGGCGCCAAGTGCAAATCCCGCGACATGCCAAAAGGGCTGGAGCAGGCTCGGACGAACTCCGCGTTCGGCGACCATTGCATTGAACCGATCAAGATGCCGCTGCTCCTGCGCCGCCATGTGCCGGATCGGACGGGCGGCAGGATGGCGATTGCCCAGCACCGCAAGCTGCCCGGCATAGATCCGTGCCGCGCCATATTCGCCAGCCTGATCGACGCGGATCATCGCATGGGTGTCATCCCGGATCATGCTGCACGCTTCCTGAGGATTGAGAGGATCAGCAGCGCGCCGCCAATCGAGAAGATCGCATTGAACCCGGCCAGCGAAATCGGCCCCAACGTCCATTGCGGCTGGTTGCAGCTCACAAGGGGTGCCTTCATGATGTCATCCATGATGTTGCCGCTGCCCGTGCCCGGTGCGCGGGCGCAAGCCGTAATCCCGTCCCACCAATGATATTCGACGCCGGCATGGAAGATGCCGATGGCCCCGCTCGTGAAGATCGCAAGCGCCGCCATGACGACGAACAGCCGCTTCACGTCTGCATCGCGCGCCAAAAGCGCCATGATCGCGAAAGCAATCGCGGCTTCATGCGGCCAGCGTTGCCAGTAGCACATTTCGCATGGGAAAAGCCCGCCGATATGCTGCGACCCCAACGCTCCGCCGACCAATGCAACCGGGATCGCAAATGCCAGCCATGATGCCTTGCTCAGTGTGGTCACGCCTAACGGCTTCCCTTGCGGACGCCCACGCCGGTTGCTGTCTGGTTGCGGGCCAGCCGTGCCAGCGTTTCAAGCGCATAATGAAGCTGGAAATCCTTGATACCCTTGGCCTTCAACTGCTCCGCCGTCTGGGTGAAGCGCGGATCGGGCTTGGTATCGGCCTCAAGCACCGAATTATCGACCTTGGTTTCGTTGATGAGGTGGCGGCTGAGATCGGCTTCGCGGAATTTTGGCCGCGCTTTGTAATCCGGGTCGGACAATTGCGGCACGGCAATATCGGGCTCGATCCCGCCTTCCTGCACCGAGCGGTTGGACGGCGTGTAATATCGTGCCGTCGTGAGACGGAGCGCAGTTGATTCGTCAAGCTGGATGAGGGTCTGCACCGAACCCTTGCCGAAGCTGCGTTCGCCCATGACGAGCGCGCGATGCTGGTCTTGCAAGGCGCCCGCGACGATTTCTGCCGCAGAGGCAGAGCCTGCATCAACGAGTACGATGATCGGCAGGCCGTGCGCCATATCGCCAGGCCGCGCATAGTATCGCTCAATATCGCGGCGGTCGCGCCCGCGCTGCGACACAATCTCCCCGCGTTCGAGGAAGGCATCCGAGACTTCGATCGCCTGATCGAGCAAGCCGCCGGGGTTCGAGCGCAGATCGACAACATAACCGGTCGGCAAATGGCCGAGCGACTTGTCGATGCTGACCAGAGCCGAGCGGACATCGGCGCCGACGCTCTTGGAAAAGCCATTGATGTTGAGGATGCCGATATTGTTCTGCACTTCCCATTTCACCGGCTTGATCTCGATGACCTGGCGCGTGATCGTGACGTCGAATGGCTTGTCGCGACCGGGGCGCACCACCGTCAGCTTGATACTGGTGCCCGGCGTGCCGCGCATCTTGTCCACCGCTTCGTCAAGCGTGCCGCCATAAATCAGCACGCCGTCGAGGTGCGTGATATAATCGCCCGCCTTGACGCCCGCGCGGTCGGCTGGCGAATCCTCGGTTGGGGCGATGACCTTGACCGCGCCATCCTCAAGCGAAACCGTCAGGCCAAGCCCGCCATAATTGCCATCGGTCTGGACGCGCATATTCTCAAAATCGCGGGCATCAAGATAGGAACTGTGCGGATCGAGGCTGGCCAGCATCCCGTCAATGGCACCCTTGATCAAGGCCTTGTCATCGACCTTGTCAACATAATCGGCGCGGACGCGCTCAAACACCGCAAGGAACTGATCCATTTCCTTGTAGGTATTGGCATCGACCGCTGCCATCGCCGCCGTGGCCGCCGGGATCAGCGCAACGCTCGAAACGAGAAGGGCGGCGCGCAGGAAATCTTTTTTCATATTCACATACTCTATTGCTGGCTTTGCCGTGGTTTAGCGCAATCGCACACGAAACGGAACTGGCGATATGCGGGTAATGTGGGAAGCGCGGTTCGACAAATCAGTGTTACCCGCCGACGGGCCGTCTTGGACGCTGCTTGGCGGAGATTGATTTGATGACGATCTCTCCCTTTGCGTACGGGTCGAGCGGCGGCTTCGCCTTGCCCAAGGCATCGGCGATCAGCGCCTCGACGCGCGGGTCGTCGAGCGTTTCCGCACTGGCCAGACGGACGCTGCGAACCTGATTCCCGCTCCCTTCGAGAAGCCGGTGCGGATCGTCCAGCTTCACACCGTGCATGAAGAACAACGTCACCCAGCGCGGATAGCCCGCAATCGACAGGATGACGCTCCCAACCATGTCACCCGCCGCAAAACCCACCGCCAGCGCGTTGTAATTGTCATAGACCAGCACCGTGGCATTGGGCAGTCGCGCGCGCATTTTGGCCAATACGGTATGGATCTGCGCCGCGACTTCGGGCGTGTATTTGGCAATGAAGCCGTCGAGTTCGGGGTTACGGGTTGTCGGCATGACCCCGCTCCTCGCGCAGCATAAGCCACCACAGGATCGGCGGCAGGATCAGTTCGGAAAGCGCCAATGCCCAGACCATATCCGACGGCCAACCTTTCAGCGCAATCGACACAAGCCGCATCAGTCCGCCGAGAAAGAACCATGCGATCAGGATGCGCAGGACGGTGCGGTACCGCCGCAGATCGCCCGCCGCGATCCAGAACAACACACCGTATATCGTGAAGCTGATGCCGTAATAACGGTTCTGGCTATCGAGCGAGGCATCGGACAGCGTATCGGGAGAAAGATGCGCGCCAAGCAGGACATCTGCGCCGAGCCCGAGAAAGACATGCAAAAGCCCGGCAAGCACGAAGCCCGGAGCAATGACGCGCAGAACCGGTTTCAGCATCTCATCCTCCTATTTGATCAGCCCGAAAACCCCGATCAGGAGCGGATCGTTCGTCGAGGCCGGATCGGCGCGGATCGCGATTTCCTCGCGCGCAATCGCACGGTAGATCCCGTCGCTGGCCTTGCGCGTGACATGATCGCGCAGGCCGGCAAAATCGATGCCGGTCGCGCTGCGCAGCGCCTCGGTCACCACGCCATCGTCAAACAGCTTCAATCCCCGGTCGATTCCGGGGAGCATTGTGGCGAGGAGCTTGTCCCCCATCGCCGATTTGAGGAGGTCGGTCGCGCTGCCGCCGCCGCCCCGGACAATATCGAGCGCATTGGGAATGCCCATCGCCAGCACGGCCTCGGCGACAATCGGGGCGGCCAGTTCTGCGCCCTTTTCTGCCGCGCGATTGAGCTGTTTCGTCAGCCGGTTGCGAAAGGCTGAACTGCCGAGGATGGCAGAGAGGATGCCTGTCCCCATCGTTCCGCCCAGCGAGTCCGGCAAGCCGATCCGGGCGAGCTGGTTATCGAAAAAGCCATTTTCCTGGAGGAGCGAAGCAAAGGCCCGTTGGGACGCCAGGCTCAAAAGACGACGAATGGCGTCGACCAGGCTGAATCCGCTGGTTCCGGCACAGCCGGGCAGCATCAGAATTGGCAATAACGCGGCTGATCCGATCAGCGCGCGGCGTGAAATGTGCATCAAGTCTCTCCCCTCAAATCGACTGTAACGGTTCATAGCGTCATTCGCGCTTTCGCGGCAATGATTGGTCGGGCAAGGAAGCGTCTGCCATGACTCGCGCCCGCGTCCTCCTTCTCAATCCGGCTCTCGGCCCGCTCGATTACCGGGTGCCGCACGGCATGACGGTGGAACCGGGGAGCATTGTGCTGGCCCCACTCGGCCCGCGCCAGATGGTCGGGGTGGTGTGGGAAGCCGAGCATATGCCCTCCGATGCCGAAGTGGGTGACAATCGACTGCGCAACATTGTGCAGGTTTATGATGTTCCACCGATCGGCGCTCCGCTCCGGCGGCTGATCGAATGGACGGCGGACTATTATCTCAGCCCCCCAGCGGCGGTGCTGCGCATGGCTTTGTCTTCGGCGGCGGCGCTTGAGGGCGCGCCCACCGTCACTGAATATCGACTGACCGGCAAGGTTCCGGACAAGCTGACCGTCCAGCGCGCGCAGGCGCTTGAGCGGATCGGGGAACGGCAGGGCCTGATCCGCGAACTGGCGACGATTGCCGATGTTTCGGATGGCGTCATTCGCGGGCTGGTCAAGCTGGGGGCCATTGAGGCGGTCGAGGTTTCGCTCGAAACGCCGTTCCTTGCGCCCGATCCCGATTTCGCTCCGCCAGCGTTGTCGGACGAGCAGGCGGCGGCATCGCACTGGCTGGTCGATGCGGTGAAGGCGCAGGCCTTTGCACCGGTGCTGCTCGACGGCGTCACGGGCTCCGGGAAGACCGAGGTCTATTTCGAGGCCATTGCCGAGGCACTGCGAATGGGGCGGCAGACATTGGTTCTCCTCCCCGAAATTGCGCTCACCGAGCCATTCCTCCGCCGTTTCGAAGCGCGCTTCGGCCATGCGCCGGTCGCCTGGCACTCCGATTTGCGCCAGTCGCAGCGCAGGCGGACGTGGCGCGCGATAGCGCAGGGCGAGGCTCTGGTGACGGTCGGCGCGCGATCGGCGCTGTTCCTGCCCTATCGCAACCTTGGCCTGATTATCGTCGATGAGGCGCATGAGGCGAGCTTCAAGCAGGAGGAAGGTGTCCAATATCATGCCCGTGACGTCGCGGTGATGCGCGGGCATTTCGAAGGCTGCCCGATCGTGCTGGCCAGCGCGACGCCCGCCATCGAGACCCGCCAGCAGGTCGCGCAGGGTCGCTATGCTGAACTCAAACTGCCTGAGCGGCACGGCGCGGCAGAGATGCCCGAAATCACGGCCATCGACCTGACGCAGGATCCGCCCGAGCGTGGTCGCTGGCTCGCGCCGACATTGGTGCGGGCGATGGATGAGGTGCTGGCGAGGGCCGAGCAATCGCTGCTTTTCCTCAACCGCCGCGGATTTGCGCCACTGACCCTCTGCCGCCATTGCGGCCACCGCTTCCAATGCCCCAATTGCACGGCATGGATGGTCGAGCACCGGCTGCTCCAGCGGCTTCAATGTCATCATTGCGGGCACAGCCTGCCGCCGCCGCGCGCCTGCCCCGAATGTCATGAGGAGGATGCGCTGGTTGCCTGCGGACCGGGGGTGGAGCGGATTGCCGACGAAGTGGCGATGCTTTTCCCGGATGCGCGGCGGGCCATCATTACCTCGGATACACTCTGGTCTCCCGCCAAGGCGGCGGAGTTTGTCGGCAAGATGGAGGCGGGTGAGATCGACATTGTCATCGGCACCCAGCTTGTGACCAAGGGTTACCATTTTCCCAATTTGACGCTGGTCGGCGTCGTCGATGCCGATCTGGGCTTGCAGGGCGGGGATTTGCGCGCCGCCGAACGCAGCTTCCAGCAGATCGCCCAGGTCGCGGGCAGGGCAGGGCGGGGGGACAAGCCGGGTCGTGTCTTCGTCCAGACGCATGAGCCGGGCGCGCCCGTGATCCGCGCGCTCGTTTCAGGCGATGCCGAAAGCTTCTATGCGGCGGAGACCGAAAGCAGGCGCGAAGCGGGCGCACCGCCCTTTGGCCGCTTCGCCGCAATCATCGTTTCATCGGAAAGCCTTAAGGATGCGCAGGAGACGGCGCAACTGATTGGCAAGACCGCGCCGCAAGTGGAGGGGATGCACACCTATGGACCCGCGCCTGCACCGCTCGCGATGCTGCGCGGTCGCCACCGCCAGCGGCTATTGGTGCACGCCCGCCGCGCGCTCGACGTGCAGGACGTGATCCGCGACTGGCTCGGCGCACTTGAATGGCCGCGCTCGGTGCGGGTCGGTGTGGATGTTGATCCCTATAGTTTTGTGTGATCACCCCACCAACAGCGCCGCCGCCTCCAGCAACCGGTTCCCATGCTGGCTCTCTTCGCTGCCGTTGAGTCGGAACAACGCTGCGGCTTCTTCATTCTCGGTCGCGTCAGCCCAGCGCGTATAAAGAGCGTCGCCTCCGAATTCGGCTTCTGCGGTTTTGGCCAAGCCCTCCGCCGTTACCGGCGTGCTCGGAATCGAACCCGTGAGATAGGGGTTGTCGGCGGCATCGGGCGGCGGAAAATCCTCGCCGGAAATGGCAAGGATGGCTTTGGAGACGCGGTGTGCGTGCGCCATTTCCTCGCGGCCATTGTGGCGGAGCAGCGCCTGTACTCCTTCATGATCGGTTTGCTTTGCGGTTTCGTCGTAAAGTGTCAGCCCCGCCGCTTCGATAAGCACCATCACCTTGAGGTCGGTGAGGCTGGGCTTCTCGACGGTGTAGATATGGACAAAGGCTTCGCCCAGCGTTTGTGGGGCGCCGTCGGGGATGGGTGTCATGAACATTCTCCTGTCGCGGACACCCTAAACATGAAAGCCGCGCTCAGGCAACGCCCTCCCGCTTCAGAAGCTCCTCCTTGATCGGCAGCCCATAGGCATAACCGCCCAGGCTCCCGTCGGTGCGGATGACCCGGTGGCACGGGATGAGCACGGCGACCCGGTTCGCCCCATTGGCCGATCCGGCGGCGCGCACGGCCTTGGGCTTGCCGACAGCGGCAGCAATCTGGGCATAGGTGCGCGTTTCGCCCGGCGGGATGCGCATCAATTCCTGCCAGACGGCCTGCTGGAACGCCGTGCCGGCAATATCGAGCGGCAAGTCGGGCATGGCGCGGGGGCGTTCGACCGCCGCCACTGCACCCTTCACCAGTCTGCCAAGAGCCGCGCCGCCCTGCGCGATCTCCGCCTTGGGAAAGCGACGACGAACATCGGCTTCGCCCTCATTGAACGACAGGCAACAAATGCCTTTGTCCGTCGCCGCGATCAGCATCGGGCCGAGCGATGTTTCGGCCACGGCCCAGCGGATCGTGACGCCTGCGCCGCCATTGCGCCAGGCGCTTGGCGTCATCCCCAGCCGCCCGTTGGTTTCGGCGTAGAAACGGCTTGGCCCCGAATAGCCCGCTTCGTAGAGTGCGTCGGTGATCGAGCCTTTGCCACCCAATGCGGCCTCCGCCCGGCTGGCGCGCAGGCCGCGCGCATAGGCTGCCGGAGTGATCCCGGTGTCGCGCTTGAACAGCCGGTGGAAGTGATGCGGGGCATAACCGACCGCGCTTGCGAGTTCCTCCAGCGAAGGGGCTTCCTCGGCCACCTCGATCAGCTTCAGCGCTTTTGCCACAGCCTCGCGGTCGCGCCCGACTTCATCGGGCTTGCAGCGCAGACAGGAACGATATCCCGCCCCTCGTGCTTCCGCGGCAGTGGCGAAGAATTCGACGTTCTCACGCAACGGTCTCCGCGCGGGGCAACTTGGCTTGCAATAGATGCGGGTGGTTTTCACCGCACCGACAAACTGGCCGTCAAGGGTGCGGTCACGCCGGTCGAAAGCGGCGAAGGCGAAATCGGGGTCAACCATCCTCATGCGCGCTCCACCCGCGCCGCGAAACAGCCATGTGCGGCATTGTGGGCGTGAATATAGGCGATCGCATCGTCGGCGAAAAGGTCGCGGATCTTCGCATCGGCCTCACCGGGAAGGGCGAGCGCGGCATTGCGCAACATTCCATCAGCGTTAAACGCGCGCAGCCCCAATGGGCGGCCTTCGAATACGGGTGGCGTGGCGTCTTCGAATGACGCGGCGACATTGGCCTTTTCGCGCACATAGATGGCATATGCGGAACGATAGGGAGTCGCCACGTCATGGCTGGTATGATTGACAAGGATGAGCGTTTCGCCCGCTCTGGCATCTTCAAGGCTGATCCGGCAGGGAAAGCCCCTATCGGTGGTAGCCGTCACGCGGACGGCACCACGCGCGGCCAGCGCTTCATCGCCAAGTCCGAATAATATTGCGAAATCGTCGCGCTCCAGTCCTTTGATTCGGTAGGTCATCTTGGTCTCCAGTCTGCAAGTCCAGAGCGAATAGGCACCGGAGCACTTCGGCGCGTCCCGCCACTTGCTTTCAAAACAAAGAGTTTCGGTCGTTGACAAAATCTAGGCTGATGTGACGCAGTTCACAGCCTGTTCAACCAGAACCCCCCAGGGGGAATCGCCGGTCGCCGTTAACTGGTTTCATTAAGAACGGCCGGTGTTAAGCACGAAAAATGTGCCTATTTGTCGCGGTTTCGGGTAAGGTGCGATGCAGTCAGTGTTAAGGGGAGTAAGCGTATGTTAGGGAGTCTCGCGGCTTCGAATGCTGCCAAGATTGCAGCTTTGTGTGTTTGTCCGGTTGGTGCGGCAGTAGTGGTCACACAAGTTCCGCTCGTGCGCAGCGCGGTTCACAGGATGACGGCGCCGCGCCATGTGCCTGCACACCGTCTCGCCCCCCGGACGATCCCGACTGCCAATATTCCGGCACAGACGGCGATGGCTGCCGCACCCTGTCCTTCTGCGGTGCCAGTCCTTGTTCAGGGCGGCGAAGCTTTGACGTTTGCGAACCCGACATTGACCGGAGCACCGTTCGACCAATCCTTGCCGCCTATAAGGCTCGCACAATCCTATTCCCCGCCCGGCGGGGGCAGCGTCGTGTCATTTCCATCTGCGCCGGAGGCGACCTCCAACCCCTCTGCCCTTCCTGAACCCGGCAGCTGGGTGCAGTTCGGCCTCGGGTTTGCTTTGCTTGGCGGCGCGATCCGTTCAGCTGGATCGAGCAAAAAGGCAAATGCGCTTCAGGATTTGAAGGTCTCTTAACGGAGCGCCGCCACGACGATCGGATATATCCCCCGGACAATAATCGCGACCCCCTTGGGATTGGGATGCATCTGATCGGCGATCAGCAAGGTCCGGTTGGGCGTGACGCCGTTCATGAAGAAGGGGTAGAGCCGCGCGCTGTGTTTTTTGGCCAGGCTCGCAAAGATCGGATCGAATTGGGCCTGATAGGCTTTCCCCAAATTGGGTGAGGCGCGCATACCCGCGACGATCACCGGAATGCCCCGTTTCCTGAGTTCGGACAGGATCGCATCAAGGTTTGCGCGCGTCTGTTCCGGCTTGAGACCGCGCAGCATATCATTCGCGCCGAGTTCGAGGATCACAAGATCGGGCTTTGCCTTGATGCCTGCCAGCACAAAGGCCAGCCGTCCGCGGCCCGCCGCGCTCGTATCGCCGGACACCCCGGCATTGTGGACGCGCGCCGGGATGCCACCCTTGATGAGCGCTGCCTGCAATTGGGCGGGGAAGCTGTCATTCGGCTTAAGTCCGTAACCGGCGGTCAGGCTATCGCCGAATGCAAGGACGAGCTTGTCCTTCGCCCAGGCCGGTTGCGCAAAAAACAGCGCCACCGCTTGGAGAAACGCCAGTGCCCACCCATATGCAATCAAACGCTTCATCGGAAAAGTCCTCAATGCCTTCCCCCCATATTGTGATGAATGCCCGCAATGTCACCCTGACACTCGGAGAAAAGACCGCGCGCGTCGATATCTTGCGCGGGATTGACCTGTCGGTAACCAAGGGGGAGACAATCGCGCTGCTCGGTGCATCGGGATCCGGCAAATCCTCTCTGATGGCCGTTCTGGCGGGGCTGGAGCGTGCATCGGGCGGCGTCATCGAAATTGCAGGTGCCGATTTTGGCGCGCTCGACGAAGACGGGCTGGCGCTGGCGCGGCGCGGGCGGATCGGGATCATCCTGCAGGCCTTCCACCTGCT
The DNA here is from genome assembly GCA_031368025.1 of Sphingomonadales bacterium. GTDB lineage: Bacteria > Pseudomonadota > Alphaproteobacteria > Sphingomonadales > Sphingomonadaceae > Aquisediminimonas. The sequence goes on from JANLQV010000185.1 coordinate 11,122, forward strand.
GCCAACGATGACGGCGCTTGAAAATGTCGCTGTTCCTCTCGAACTGGCGGGCATGGACGCGCCGTTTGATCGCGCGCGCGAAGAGCTTGCGCTGGTTGGCTTGGCCGAGCGGACGGGCCATTATCCGGCCCAGCTTTCGGGCGGAGAACAGCAACGCGTGGCGATTGCCCGTGCGCTTGCCCCGCGCCCCGAAATCTTGTTCGCGGACGAACCGACCGGCAATCTCGATGCGACGACGGGTGCTGCAATCATGGACCTGCTCTTTGCGCGGCAGGCCGATACTGGTGCGACCCTGTTCATCATCACGCACGATCCGGCGCTTGCGGCACGCTGCGGACGGATCGTCGAAATGCAGGACGGACGGATCATCTCCGACGGGACCAGCGTCCAGTGAACGAAGCCATACGGCTCGCCTTGCGAGATTTGCGCGGCTCGAAAGCCGGTTTGAGATTGCTCGCCGCTTGCCTGTTCCTCGGCGTGGCGGCGCTGGCGGGGATTGGAAGCCTGTCGAGCGCGATCCTTGGTGGCCTTGCAGAGCGCGGGCAGATCATCCTCGGCGGAGACATTCAGATCGAAGCGGCACAGCGCTATGCAACCGAAGAGGAGCGCACCGCTTTTGCCAGGCTGGGAACGCTCTCTGAAACAGTCAGCATGCGGGCGATGGCGGCCAGGCCAGACGGTAACCAGTCGCTGCTCGTCGAATTGAAGGGGATTGACGCCACCTACCCGCTCTATGGTCGCCTGAAACTCGCGCCCGGCGCACTCGCCGCAAGGCCCTCCGGCAATAACGTTGCGATTGCGCCCGCCCTCTCAGAAAAACTCGGCCTGAGGATCGGCGATCATTTCCGTGTCGGCGATGCGCAGTTCCGTGTCATCGGGCTCATTGCCGAAGAGCCGGATCGGGTGGGCGAGGGGTTTACCCTTGGCCCGGTGGTGATGGCAGACAAGACAGGATTGAACGCAACCGCTCTGATCCAGCCGGGCAGCCTGTTCACCACTCGCTACCGCGTCAGGATGCAAGGCAATGTCGATCCCGCCAAAGCCACCCAAAGGCTCTCGAGACAGTTCCCCGGCGCAGGTTGGGAGTTTCGCGATCGCAGCAACGGCGCGCCGGGAACGCGCCGCTTCATCGAGAGGCTGGGGCAATTCCTCGCGCTGATCGGGCTAACGGCGCTCGCGGTTGCAGGAATCGGGGTCGGCAACGGGGTCGCGTCCTGGCTTGACGGGAAACGCGAGAGCATTGCCACGCTCAAGGTCCTCGGCGCTTCATCGCGCACAATCTTCCAGACCTACCTTGTCCAGATCGGCGTTGTCGCTGCACTCGCGATCGTTGCAGGGCTGGTGACGGGGGCAATGGTGCCCTGGATCG